>CAYPTV010000024.1:0-14305 GCA_964413505.1 uncultured Bifidobacteriaceae bacterium
AGTGGATGATTTTCGGGCCGAGCCACCAGCTCAAAAGCAGCGCCGTGACCGCCGCACCCGCGCTGCGGACGGTGATGTAGCGAAACAGCCGCAGAAACGAGACGCGACTTTCCCAAGCCGTTCCGTGCGACCAATCCAAAATTTGCTGGCTCAAATAGTAGAGCATTTTTGTTTCAAGATTTTTCCATTTTCAATGTCTCCGCAATTCTTTCCAAACGCGACGCGCGCGACGCCTTCAACAAAACCACGTCGCCCGCCTTCAAAAATTTTCCAATCGCCGTCATCGCCGCCTCGACATTTTCAAGCTCGATCACCCGGTTCAATCCGCCGTCGCGTGCCGCTTTCGCCGTGACCGACGCCATTTTTCCGATGGCAAACAACTGCCCGATCTTCAATTCCGCCGCACGGCGGCCCACTTCCGCGTGCGCCGATTCGCTGTGCGCTCCAAGCTCTTCCATGTCGCACAGGACCGCCACGCGCCGCCCTTGCAACGGCAGGTCACAAAGCGTTTCGAGCGCGGCAACTGTCGAATCCGCGTTCGCGTTGTAGGCGTCGTCCAGAACGCGCACGCCGTTTGCTTCCCAAAATTGCAGCCGCATCTTCGGTGGCACGCAGGCGACCAGGCCGTCGCGGATTTCGTCGCGCGTCAAACCCATTTCCAAGCCGGCCGCAATCGCCAGCAGCGCATTTGTCACCTGATGGCGGCCAAGCAAATTGATCCGGTGTTCGCCGCAAAAATCTTTTTGCGCGGTTGTCACGCGAAACGTCACGCCATTTTTGTCCAGCCGGATTTTCTCCGCGCGCCAGTCGTTTTCTTTTCCAAACCCGACTCGAACAACCTTCGCCTTCGCCCGCGCGACAATTTTTTCACTCCATTCATTGTCGCCGTTCACGAAAAGTATTCCGTCCGCCGGCAACAATTCAGCAAGCCAGCCTTCTTCCTGCGCGACGCCTGCGACATCGCCAAAAAATTCCAGATGCTCGCGGCCGATGTTCGTCAGCACGCCGAATTTTGGCTGGATCATTTTCATGAGCGGCGCAAGCTCGCCCGGATGATTCGTTCCGGCTTCCAGCACGGCGGCTTGATGCGACTTTTCCAGCCGCAACAGCGTCAGCGGCACGCCTATGTCGTTGTTAAAACTCGCCTCGCTCGCCAGCGTCGAAAATTTCTGGCGCAAAACCGATGCCAGCAATTCTTTCGTCGTCGTTTTGCCATTTGAACCGCCGACGCAAACAATTGGCAGATCAAATTGCCGCCGGTAAGCCGCCGCCAATTTTCCAAGCGCGATTCTTGCATCGTCAACAACGAGCGTTGCGCAATTCAGGACTTTGGACTTTTCCACGACAATTGCCGCGACATTTTTTGCCGCGACTTCATTTACAAAATCGTGGCCGTCGAATTTTTCTCCGCGAATTGCAAAGAACAAATCGCCAGGTTTCGTCTGCCGCGAATCGGTGCAGATATTTTTCACCAAAGTTTCCCCCCCGCCGTTTCGGATTTCGGCGTCGCAGGCTTCGGCGACAAATTTCAAAGAGCATTCTTCCACAAATTTTAACGTGAAACACCCGTCGCGACCAGCGGCGTCGGCGATTTCGGCGGCGAATTTTCATCCGCCGGAATGTTCAGGTAGCTCGCGCAGCGCTCGGCGACATTGTGAAAAACCGGGCCGCAAAGAGCGCCGCCGAACGCATGTCCGCCTTCCTTCGGCGAATCCATCACGATGGAAACGCAAATCTGCGGATTGTCCGCCGGAAAAAATCCGATGAACGAGACGACGAAGCGGTCGTTCGCATACTTTCCATCCACGACTTTTTGCGCCGTGCCGGTTTTGCCGGCGACGACATAATCCGCAAGCCGCGCCTGCGGAGCGGTGCCTTCGTCCGACACGACAGTTTTCAAAGCTTCGGTCATCTGCTTCGCGGTCTCTTCGCTGACGACGCGGCGGACGGCCTGTGGCTCGTATTTTTGCACCACGTTTCCGGCGCTGTCCTGCAATTGTTTCACGAGCATGGGGCGCATGAGGACGCCCCCGTTGGCGATTGCGCCGACGACCATCGCCATTTGCAACCGTGTCACGGCCACGCCCTGCCCCATTGGAATTTGCGCGATGGAATATTTTCCCCATTCGTTTGCCGGGCGCACAAACCTGTGGGCGCTGGTCTCGCCGGGCAGCGGAATGCCGGTGGCCGCGCCGAGGCCGAAATTTTCCATGTAATCAAAAAGCCTCGGTGCCTGGAGCTTTATCCCGATTTTTGACGCGCCGATGTTCGAGGATTTTTCCAAAACCTGCTCGACGGTCAGGTTTCCGAAATGATGGCCTTCAGAATCGTGCAACGTGATTCCGCCGTAATGGAAAACTCCGTTCTCGCAAAACACAGTGTCGTTGAGGGAAACAATGCGGTCGTTCAGCGCGCCAGAAATGACAATTGTCTTGAACGTCGAGCCGGGTTCCATCACGTCGCTGATGACGCGGTTCGGCTCGTTGTTCGTATTGATGCTTTGCAGGTTGTTCGGGTCAAAATCCGGGAACGAGGCCATCGCGAGAATTTCCCCCGTGGCCGGGCGAGTAATGATGCCGGTGATGCTCGCGGGCGAATGTTCGCGCATCGCGCCGGCAAGCTCGGTCTCCAAAATGTTCTGCACCGCCGTGTCAATCGTCAGCACCACGCTCAGGCCGTCGCGCGCCTGAACATCCTCGTCGCGCAATTGCGCCAGCTCGTTTTTCCGGCTGTCCATGCCGGTCACGCGCCAGCCGGACGCGCCTTCAAGCTTGCCGTCGAAAAATTTCTCGATGCCGTCGTAGCCAAAAAGCTCGGAGGTGTTGTTCGTCGTCTGCCGCGTGCCGACAAATCCCAGGACGTGCGCCGCGAGCGAGCCGTTTTGATAAACGCGCAACTGGTCTTCCTCTCCAAAAATCGCATATTGCCGCAAGTTCCAGGCGAAGTTCCTGAAATCAGCCCGCCCGGCCTTCGACAATTTGCTTTCGTCAACCGCCAGCGGCAGATTTGTCATCGTGCAATAAATTTTTTGCCACGTTTCGTCGGAAACTTTCCGCTGAAGCACGGCATATTGGTTTGTGACCATTTCATCCCTTGAATTTTTCATCAGACGCGGCTGCAACTTTTGAAGCAGATCTGCCTCGCTCATCTGCAACAGCGGTGCCAGTGCGCGCGCCACGGCGGCCTGCTGGTTGCCGAGCAGCGAAGGGTTTGCGCAAATCGTTTTCACCGGAACTGTCGTCGCCAGAATATTTCCGTTCACGTCCAGAATGTCGCCGCGACGGGCGGCCTGCGGAATTTTTTCCAGCGAACTTTTTTCCGCGAGCGCCGAAAGTTCGCCGTGGCGCCAGACCTGCAACTCCACGAGCCGGAAGCCCAGCCCAATGAACACAAGCGCCACGAACGCCAGCATTGCAAGCAGCCGAGCGAGTTGTTGACCGCGATTTTTCATCTTAAAAAGGCCAGCCGCCCGTGGCGATCGGTTCCTCAACCAACGGCGTCACGAGCGGCGGCCAAAGTTTTTCTACTTTATTGCGTTGTTTCTACAATTGGCCGCGCGGCGAATTGTAGCGTCGGACTTTTATTTTCCGGCGACGGAATCGAAGGCTCGGCCAGCCGCACAATTTGCGCCGGCTGCGCGGGCAAAAGACCAAGATTCAATTCCTTCGCTCGCATGTCCAGCTTCACCGGCGAACGCAATTCCGCAAGATCCTTCACGCGCTGGGCGTCGTTCTTCTGCAACTGCGCCAGGCGGATTTCCTTGTCACGGATCTGTTTTCCCAGCTCGTAAATCTGGCCTTTCTGCCAGACATAACCGACCGCCGCGCCCGCAATGACGAAGCACGCGAAAAACGCCCCCAGCGCCGGGCCGAACCGGATTGATGCCGACTGACTGTTTCGATTTTTTGCCATCTTAAATTTTTTCCAATGTTCTCAGATGCGCGCTGCGGCTGCGCGGATTTTCTTTCAATTCATTTTCTGCGGGCAAGATCGCCTTGCGATTCACCCATTTCATTTCCGGCTGGCGAGGCCGCCGCAATTCCGGCACGTCCACTTCGCCGCTGAACGTGTAATCCCGCGTTTTTTCGCGGCCAAAATCTTTTACGATTCTGTCTTCGAGCGAATGAAACGTGATGACCGCCAGCCGTCCGCCCGGCTTCAAAATTCTCACCGCCGCCGCCAATCCGCGTTTCAAAGAGCCGATTTCGTCGTTCACCGCGATCCGCAGCGCCTGGAAAACCTTCGTCGCCGGATGCGACTTTTTTCCATGCCTCGGCGCAAGCCTTTCGATCAATTCCGCCAGATGCTTTGTCGTCTCAAATTTTCGCTGCGCACGGTCGTAGACAATTGCCCCAGCAAACCGCCGCGACTCGCGCTCGCCGCCGAACTCCCAAAAAATCTTCGCCAGTTCCTCAGCGCTCAAATCGGCCACCAAATTTGCCGCCGTCAATTTCTGCCGGTCGTCCATCCGCATGTCCAGCGGGCCGTCGTTTTGAAAACTAAAACCGCGCTCCGCCGAATCCAGTTGCGACGAGCTTACGCCCAGATCCAAAAGCACGCCGTCGCAGCTTGCCGCCGGAATCCAGCCAGCCATTTCCGAAAAATTGCCGCGCCGGATTTCAAATCGTCCGGCGAATTCTTTCGCGAGCCGTTTCTGCGCGGCCTCAACCGCGACGCCATCGCGATCGCACCCAGACAGCCATCCAGTCGGCGAACTCGCCGCCAATATGCTCGCGGCGTGGCCAGCCCCACCGAGCGTGCCGTCGGCGTAGCGTCCGCCCGCCTTCGGCTTCAGCGCGTCCAGCACCTCCGCCGCCATCACTGGTTTGTGAATGAATTCTGGCACTGCCCATTTTTGTTTTCGGTTAAAGCGCCGTCACCTTCAAAAGCCGTTCGCCCAAAATCTCCCACGATTTTTTTGCGGGCTGCAAATCGGGCACGTCCATGCCCCGCGCCGGACGCGATTTCATCGGCACAATTTCCACGTCCGCGTCCGTTAAATCATTGTGAACCACTTTTACGCTGTCCAACGAAAGCTCGGCCTGCACCGCCGGGCGCGAGTAATTTTTCGCCTCAAGCTGCGGGCCGCGCAGCATCGTCATCGGGTTCAATTTCGTCGTCCAAGTCGCCAGGGATTTCGGCGATGAAGAAATCGGCTGCATCTGTTGCGTTTTTGCCCAGGCCGGCGTGGAAGCTTTTTCCATGGACGCAACTGGATTTTCCAGCGGCACCTTCGACGGCTCGGCTTGCGCCGGAGTCGTGAACGGATTTTTCGGCGAACTGAATTTCGGAAGATAAGCCTGTTTGCTTTCGCGATACGCAACCGCGCCGCGTCCGCTGACCAGGTTTTTTCCCGCTGCAAGCAATTTTCCAAGTTTCATAATTTTATTCCATGAGTTTGAAGGCTTCCGACGCGAGAACCGCGTCGGCGGCCTTGACGTTTTCGTGACGGGACGGATTCCAAATCTCAAAACGGTCGAGCAGCCCGACGAACACCGCCTCGTCCTTGATGCCCGCCGCGCGCGCCATTTCTTCGGGCAGGCAAATCCGCCCGGCCTTGTCCAAATTCACCTGGACAGATTCGCTGCCGATAAATCTTTTCAAAACGGTTTTGTTCGGGTTGCCGTTCGGCATCGCGTCAATGTCCGCCTTCATCTTCGCCATCTGTGCCGGAGGCAAAACGCGCAGGCACGTTCCCGCGTGATGCTGCGGCCAGAGCATGAGCGTCAATTCCGTCCCGGCTTTTTCGGGCCGCCACTTGGCCGGGATTTGGACGCGCCGCTTCTCGTCCACTCCATGCCGATAGAGCGAATTGTAATAACTCGGCCCGTTTGTTTTCACTGCGCTCATTTATTCACCAGTAAACCAAAAATGCTTCAATCACCCACAACACCCCACTGTTATCCACTTTAACCCACTCCATGTCAACAAAAATATGACGGAATAATGAAGGTTTATTGGAAAGTTATTCACAATTTCAAAACCGCCGAAAGACGGCCAAATCTCAATTCTGTTTTCAAAACCGCGATTCTGCTACGTTTTGCGCGCGATGCGAACCGCTGATTTCAATTTCAAACTGCCGCCGGAACTGATTGCGCAACATCCCGCAGCCAAACGGGACGCATCGCGCCTGCTCGTTTTGCATCGGAAGGAAAACCGCATTGAGCACCGGCAATTTCGTGATTTACCCGATTTTCTCCGCGCCGGAGACGTGCTCGTGCTCAACAATTCCCGCGTGATTCCTGCGCGACTGCGTGGAACAAACGCAAAAAGCGGCGGAAAATTCGAAATCCTGCTGCTCGAGGAAAATGCGCCGAACGAGTGGTGGGCGATGATCCGTCCCGGAAAAAAGGCGCGGATCGGCACGCAAATCAATTTGTGCGACGCAACAGGCCAGCCGACGAAAATTACCGCCACGGTTTTGGCCGCAAATTCAGAATGCCACCGGCGGCTGAAATTTTCCGGCACAAATGATTTGCGCGGCGAACTGGATTTGCTGGGCGAAATGCCTCTGCCGCCCTACATTCACCGCGACGAAAAACTGCCGGAAGACAAAACTCGTTATCAAACCGTCTTTGCAAAAACCGGCGGCTCGATTGCCGCGCCGACAGCCGGCCTGCATTTCACGCCGGAATTGCTCGAAGAAATTCGCGCGCGCGGCGTGAAGATTTGTTTCGTGACATTGCACGTCGGACTCGGAACTTTTCTTTCGGTGAAATCCGAAACGCTTGCCGCTCACAAAATGCACGAGGAACGATTTGAGATCGGCGAAGAAACGGTTCTCGCCGTGAACGAGGCGAAAAAAAACGGCGACCGCGTGATCGCGATTGGAACAACAAGCGTCCGCGTTTTGGAAAGTGTGGCGGCGCGAAACGCTGGAAAACTCAATGTTTATGAGGGTAAAACCGACATGTTTATATTTCCACCGTTCAAATTCAAAATCGTGGACGCTCTGCTGACAAACTTCCATCTGCCCTGCTCCACCTTGCTGATGCTGGTGAGTGCTTTTGCCGCGCCGGATGAAATGCGCGGGCGTGAAACGGTTTTGTCCGCCTATGCCGGGGCAATCCGCGAGCGTTATAGGTTTTTCAGCTATGGCGACGCGATGCTGATTTTATGAACAAGAAACTGCCGTTTGTCTTTTCCAATTTCGCGATGACCGCCGACGGCAAAATCGCGTTTGCAAGCGGCAATTTTGTCCCGTTCGGCAGCGCGCGAGACCGCGAGCACATGATGGAACTGCGCGCGACGGCGGATGCGATCATTTGCGGCGCGACGACGGTGGACGTGACGGAAACAGTCCTTGGAACGGGCGGAGAAAAGTTTCGGAAACTGCGGCTGAAAAACGGGCTGCCTGAATTTCCTTTGCGGATTGTCGTGAGCGGCACCGGTTCGATTGACGCGGACGCGCCCATTTTCAAAAAACATTTTTCCCCGGTGATTGTTTTGACAACGAAGCGCATCGCCAAATCAAAGCTGGCCAAATTGCGCGCGGCTGCTCAAGTCAAAATCTGCGATGAAGGCGAAATTGATTTTCGCGCGGCCTTCGCATGGCTTCGTGAAAAATGGAATGTGAGGCGTCTGTTGTGCGAAGGCGGCGGCGAGCTTCACGGCGCATTGATCCGTGCCGGTTTGGTGGACGAATTGCATCTGACGGTGTGCCCGGAGATTTTTGGCGGCCGTCATTCACCAACAATTGCGGAAGGCTATGGATTTTTAAGAGTGGCCGATGCGGGACGATTCACATTGAAGTCAATGAAACGGGTTGAAAACGAGCTGTTTGCGGTTTTTCGAGCGAACAAAAACCGCGTGATTTGACGAAGTTATTCACATTCCCGTTTCAGAAATTTTTCGCGCAACAGAACTTGGTTGTCACAAAATACTGCAAATGAATGAATTAAAAAGGCAGGACGGCTTTCGCCATCCTGCCTTTGAGGATTATCCAGACTACAGACTATTGAGTCTGCAAGATATAGAACTGCGCCGCATTGGTCGCATTCGGGTCGGAGAATTGATAATTGCCGGGCGATACTTCCGTGGCTGAACCGAGGTTCGACCATTGGTTGAGCGGAAGCGCGACATTTGTCGTGGCCAATACTGAAAAGCTCGCTCCGGGAGTGTTTGTGAAACTGAATTGGAATGGCACACTGCCGCCACCTGATATAATTCCCGAACCGGAACCGAACTGTGTCGGGGTGACTGCCAGCGTGTTGAAGCTGATGTCACCGCCGAGACCTGTTCCCGCGCTGTTGGTGGCCACCAGTTGATAGTGATACGTCCTTCCCTGTAACAGATTGGATACAACAATTCCAAACGTGCCCGTGCTGGCAGTTGAATTTGTGACTATGAAGCTGCCGTAACTGGTGTTGGCTCCATATTGGAACCAGTAGGCGGTCGTGCCGCCGTTCGGAGTGACCGAACCGCTCAACAGCGCGCTGCCGGCGGTAATGTTGGAGGCGGCCAGCGTGATGACTGTCGGCACTGTCACCGACGGATTGACCGTAATGCTGGTCGCATCAACCGCGCTTGTCAGGCCGCTGGCGGTAAACGTCAACTTCAGTCCGCTTTGCGCCGTCGCCGGTGCTGCGAGACCACTGAACGTGACCACGCCATTGACAGCCATGGCCGTCACTGTGCCGGTCAACGGGCCTGTGCCCGTGCCCACCGTGGCCGTCACTACTATTGAACTGTTGGTTCCCACCAAGTTGCCGTTTGCATCTTCAACATACAGCGCCGGCTCGGTGGCGAATGCCACGCCAGAGAGAACAGTCGAGGACGGTTCAGTGGTCACCACCAGCTTGCTGGCAGCACTGATGACAACCGCCTGTGCAATCGAGTTGGTGCTATAACCTGCGGCACTGATCACGATGGTCTTCGTGCCGTTGGTTTGGAGCAATTGCGATTTTGAAACATCAAACACAATCTTGCCCGCTTGGGTCGTGTCATACGCAGCGCTCGGCAAGGTCTGACCGTTCACCGTGATGCCGGTGATGGCCGAACGCCATGCCGGATCATCCGGGGTGTTTGTGACCGTGATTAGATTGTTCACCAGAGTCGCTGCCTGCGCCGTGAGAATCGGCGGCGGAATCAGCTCGGTGGCATTCGGCGTCTGCTGTGGCACAAACGTGAGCCCCGCGATGTTTCCGTTGGTGGAGGTATAAATCGTGTTAGTCGAGATGAGGTTGAGCGTCCCGCCAGCCGTCTGGTCGGTCAAGCGAATGATCTTGTTGGCACCATTGACATAGAACAGATAGACGCCACCGCTACCGTTGGTGGTGGCGAACAGCGTATCGCCGCCATCCGTGTTGGTCCATGAGCCAATGTTGATCCAATTGAAATCACCAGCAATGGAACCGAAACCGGTCCCACTGGGTCCAGTCATTTGCCACTTACTGATGACCCCCACACTGCCAGATACCTGATCCAGAACGTAAAGAATGCTATAATCGTTTCCGTTTGTGGATACGATATAGAAATCCTGGGCAACGCTATCCGAAGGCGGTGTTTCATGCCCGATGTTGAAGACAGAATCAGGATTTTGGCTGGAAGGAGGGGTTGTGTAGTCCAAACCAGTCCCGTCGGCATTGTAGCCACTCGAAAAGATAAACACGGATGCGGTGGGCGGGTTGGCCACTTTTGCCGTTTCCACCCAGCACACGCCGCCAAAGGATCTGGTGCTGATGTTGTTTTGCTGATAAAGATTATAGTTATAAGTGCCGTTATCAGCGATGTATAGCCCGCCCTTGTCATCAATGAGGTAGTTGCTGTTGTCGGGGCTGCAAGCGGCACGAGCCTGGCTGCCACCATACGAGTTGGACACATACTTTGCATGTAAGGCGAAGCCGTTGGTGTAATCCAAGGTGCCCACCCCGCGGTTCAGATTGAAGCCTTCATCCGGGTTCGCCACCGAACTGCCATCCAAATATCCGGGGAAAACTATTTTGGTGCCATCGTCACTGAGAGTGAGGTGGCCTCCGGAACCGGCATTGTCCGTGCGCAACGCGTTTGTGCCGGTGGCACTGATGGGAACGATGTTGATCGGGCTGGTCTGGCCGGCGGCCGAGGGTTTGACTTCAATAAAGCTCATCGTCGAATTTTTCGCCGACGTGTCCGCTTGAAGAACCACCAGATTACCCGGCGTGAACGGAACGGGCGCTTTACCGATGACGAAGGGTGTTGAATTGGTCACTGCAATCGGGCCGTTTGCAACCGTGAACGTAATGGCCGCATTTGCAACCGCCGTCGAGCCGCTGACGGTAGCGGTCAGATCAGTATAGGTGCAGGCGCCGTTATAGATGGCTTGTGTGATGGAACCGCCCAGCACCCATGTCGGTGGTGAATTGCTGACGGTGGCCACCACCTGCATATTGGGATAGGTGTTGGTGGTAGGATTGTAAAATTGGTCAATGCACGTGAACGAGGGTTGAACGGTCAAGGTGCCGGTGCTGGCCGACGGGCCGGCGGGCTGAACGTAGTTTAACCTCACGAACGCACCGGGTGTGACCAATTGTGTGACTTTGGCACTGGTGTAGTTGGTGGCAAAGATGATGATGTAATTAGTTCCGGCCACCGTCAGCGGCGCTTGATTCGTGTTCTCCCCAGGCTGTGCAATCGGCGTAAAGACGATATTGGACGAAGTAATCGTATAGCTGGCATGATTGGTCAATTTAACACCATTGACATAGATGACACCGATGTTCTGGCTCCAAGCCAGATTGTTCGCAAAAGTATTCGTGAAGGAATAATCCACCGTGGCCGAGGCGGCGGGCGTGATGGCTGGCGCGATATTTCCGGTATACTTGCCGTTGACGGCCACGTTGTCCAAGCGACAGTTGCCGGAATTGTTGTTGTAGGGCTGATAAAGATAATTTACGCAATCCGCGCCGGTGGCGGCATTCACAATCCGAAAACCGAAGTGCGGATTGCCGGCCACTCCGGGAAGGCCGGTGAAATCAACGATGCAGTTGTTGAAAAAGATGGAACCGTAGTTGTTGAAGAACATCGTTCCGTCCACTGTATTTGGGCTATAAATGCCGCTCCCGCTCTGCGTCAATCCCGGGGATTGAAAACCACTGGCGGACGAATTGGTCATGACGAATGTTGGATTCAGCGCGTAAGCCAGAGTATTGGCCACATTGGTCGTCGTCCAGCCGTTGGTGGTGTATTCCACGCACATTTTCGCCTCACCCTGGGTCGTAAAGTAGAGGTCGAACGACAGCATGATGTTGGTGTAACCCGTCGTGTCCACATCAAACTCGCCACCTTGGCTGCCAATCGGCTGCGTGGATAGCCAGCCATTGCCTTTCTGCCCACGCAGACGCCAGACATTTTGTCCGGCTGCCCCGGTGGAACTATATGGGACTCCATTAGCTAAAATATCTGCGGCATTGGTGCTAAAATTACCTGTCGTAGCAAAAGTGGTGGAAACCAAATGGTTGGCTGGTGTCCCAAAGCCGAAACATGCGGCGGACGCCGAGAGGACGTTGGAGACTTCCGGAAAAGGATTGTTGTATGGAGCGATCACGCCTTCACTATCAAAGGTCCAGTCCGCAGCGATGTCGAAGGGCACACCTTGAATAACCACGTTGTCAAACGTCCAGTCACCGCCGCCGGAATCTTGATAGTTGATGCCGGTCGTGTCCGGACAGTTCGTTCCGTTGGCAGCGTTCACAATGCGGATGGCAAAATTAGGGTTGTTGTCCGCCCAGGAAATGCCACTCAAATTGACCGTGACATTGGTATTCCAGACAGCGGTTCCACTGCTGTTGGTCATGATCAGGTAGGTTCCTGTGACAATATCATTAGTCGTAATGCTGTTGGTGGCGAGCACACCCGAACTGCCCGGTGAAGTGATGTTGGCATTGAACCAGGTCAGGCCATCCGGCGAGTATTGCACTTGAAGATATGCCTCGGCATTGGTCTGGGCGTAAACATCAAAGGAAAGTTGAACCTGATAATAACCCAGAGTGCCGACAGCGAACTGCGCACCTTGGGAGCCAATGGCACTATTGGTGGACCAGCCGCCGGTGACTTCCCAAGCACTGGTGCCAACCGTGGTGCCAGTGGAACTCCCCGGCAAGCCCACCACTGTCCCGGTGGACAGGCCGACAACGCTGGCAGTGCCGGTGTTGGTTGAGGCAGCGGGGCTGTTTGTTATGGTGCCTGCTGTATAGTTGTCAAACGTCCACCCGACAAGGCTATTGGTTTGGGCTTGCGCCGCCGTCAAGGTGGCGAGCAGCAAGGCTCCGATACTGGCAATGTTTTTCAGTTTCATTTTAAGCGTTGGTTGTTTTGTTGGATTTCCTATTAAATCTTACACACTCCAATTTGTGCTGTGGGTATTATCCATTGTCAGGTTACAAACAAATGGAGGCTGCATGACAACTTGGCAACATCGTCATCCTATCCTGTTTTTGTTTTCAACCTAGGTGTAAAGACAACACTGAATGATACCTCTTGATTGTAACTATCCTGCTACTTGATTGTAACTTTGGTTGCTCACTATGCTGGAAATGGTAAATGTGCTCCATACTAATAGTATTAGGTGACAAACAATGATATCGCTTGATTGTAACTATCCTGCCACCTGACTGTAACTGGGATTGCTCACTATTATTCCCATGGAAGTGGTAAATGTTCTCCCGGTTAACAGTATAACAGTAATAATAGATGACAAAAATAATGAATTTGAATCATAAGAAACCCCACGGATTTACATTGATTGAACTGCTGGTAGTCATTGCCATCATAGCAATCCTAGCCGCAATGCTCCTGCCGGCGCTGGCCAAGGCCAAGGCCAAGGCGCAACAAATCGCCTGCTTGAGCAACTTGAAGCAGTGGGGTCTGGCCGACAACATGTATGTGGGCGACTACAATGAGACATTTCCCTATGCAAGATTTCAAGCTAGTTATGCTGGCAGTTCCAGTCCAAATGCTCAAGATACACCCACCTGGCAGGAAATTTACGCCTATGGCGGAATGACTCCCCCCGTGGGTAACGATGTCTGGTTCAATGCCCTGCCTCCCTATATCCACAGCAAGACTTTGTATGAATGGGCAACTGGCGTTTACAAAAGCCAGTTTAACCAAACCTTCTCCAGCGGCATGAGCATTTTCACCTGTCCGACCGTCCTCGCCCAAGGATATGACGCAACTGATGTTACTACGAGTGATATGAATCTGGCCGACCGACCACTATTTTCCTTCGGCATGAATTCCAAGATGACCGTCATCGAAACCCCCGTTGGCAGCACCGATGACCTCCCTTGCAAAACCTCAATGGTGGTTCATCCTTCAGCCTTTGTATTGTTTGCGGATACCCGCGACCGTTCTAAGGAAACTCCCTATTCTTCCAGTGCGGCCAATGCTTATCCCGCAGGCAATTCCTTAAAACTCGGCACGCCGCAATCTTACACCACACGCTTCTCCTCCCGGCACGACCTGGGCGGACAGATCACCTTCAGCGACGGCCATGCCCAATTCTACAAATATAATTATGTCGTGTCCGACGGCACGGCCGTTTACACCAGCGGCCCTACGGCTGGATTAACTGTCAGTGCCGGCTATGACCCCGGCCGTCCGGATATCAATTGGGATTGTCAGGGAAACGCCATCATTCCGGCAAATGGGAATTAAAAAGCGGGTTGCAGCCGTGATTTATCAAATCAATTTAAAGTCCGTTTTTTATTTGTTAGCGAGTTGAACGTGCTCCTTCATCCGATGAACGTGGACGTAGCTCCGATGAACGTGGACGTAGATCGGAAGAACGTGTTCTTAACCCGGATGAACGTGAACGCAGTTCCGAAGAACGTGCTCGCAGCCCGGAACTACGAGCACGTTGCCCTGATGAACGTGCTTCTTCATCCGAAGAACGAGGTCGTTGTTCCTAGGAACGCGCGGACGCCATTTCAGAAGGTTTTCGCGCCGGGCCTGCGAACATGGCAAAAACGCACCAAGCCATTCAATGATTGATCCAGAGGCAGTGTCTTAATTTGGATTTGGAACCAGAAAATGCTGCCATCGGTCGTTTTCTAAAATCAAGTCGTGATACCCCTGCTGACCGAGTCTGTCCTGCATTTTTTGGAAAATGTTTGCATTGGGATACATGTCAAATTTAATCGGACGATTTTGGCTGACGAGCGTTTGAAATTGGTTTTCCCAATCCTTCATTAAGACACTTACTTCCGCAAAATCACCCTGCGGCACTAAATTCACGAGCGATGTATTCATATCGCCTCCCAGTAAATCACAATATGGGACCTCTGCGAAACGTGACATTGACTGTCTGATTTGATGTCTGTGCATT
>CAYPTV010000025.1:0-14019 GCA_964413505.1 uncultured Bifidobacteriaceae bacterium
GTGAGCGACGAGGGAGGTTTTGGGCGAGCACGGCGTGAGCCGCGCGCAGCCCGTAGCCCCGTCAGGGGAAAAACCGACCGAAGTAGGGGGTGCGAACACATCGTCAAATGGCAATGAAACCATTGCCAACAAAGGACGAATTGACGACACTGCCTATCCCCGCTGTGGGGAAGGGTGTGGGGATACCCTAAACAAGCGGGTTGTCGTCAAAAAATGTTCGAACTTTGTCCAAGAGATACCGCCATTCTGACTTTTTGCAAAAATCGCGCAGGCGCGTGTTTGTGCTTGTCAGGTCGGAATTGAATTCGGCCAATATATTCCACGGTTTTTTGAACTCCACCGCCAACGATTTTTCCGCCATCTGAAAGTTCGAACCGATTTTTTTGAGAAAATTGTTCCGAATTTTCTTCGGCGAGCAAAAAAGTGCCCAAATAAGCGTGGCTTTATTGACCTGCTTGTTTCGAAGTGAATTGATAGCTTCCCGATGCAACCGCAATAACCGCCCGGTTGTTTTCTTGCCGCAAAAATTTTACACCCGGCGACTTCGTGGCGCGGATGCCGTTTTCCGTCACGGTTTTGATGTCGGTGGTGGGAAGATAAACCGTGGCGGTGGTGCCGGCGGGAATCTCCAGCTTCAGCGAAAAACTGCCGGCCGCCTTTTTCCATTCCACCGCGATGCGGCCGTGGATGGAATGGTAGGCGCACTTGACCCAGGCCACATCGCCGACGGGCTGCGGGCGGATCAAAATATTTTTGAAACCGGGCGCGGCCGGATCGGCGGCGATGCCGGCGAGGTCGGCGTAAAACCATTCCATGATCTGGCCGAGCATGAAATGATTTTGCGAGGATGACGGATTCGCATCCCACGCCTCGGTCAAACTGGTCGCGCCCATTTTTAACTGATAGCCGTAGCCCGGCTTGTCCGACTGGTTGTTCATGTCGAAAATCACGTCCGAGCGTCCGCCTTCCGCGAGCGCCCGCAGCAGGTAGCGATAGCCGACATCGCCAGCGGTGATGGCGTTGCCGTGTTTGCGAACGTCGGCGACGAGGGCGTTCAAGACGGCCGCACGATTCGTTGGTTCGCAAAGATTCATCACGAGCGGGATGGCGTCGGCCGTTTGCGAGCCGGTGGCATAGCTGCCTTTTGCCTGGTTGTAAAATTTCCGGTTGAACGCGGCGCGAATTTCATTTGCCTGCGCGGTGAGTTGTTTTGCCTCATTCGCTTTGCCGAGGAACGCCGCCGCCTGCGCGAGGATCCATGTGTCATAATAATAAAATGCGGTGGCGGTCAGCGAATTCGGCGTGAGCTGCGACGGGCCGGGCGGACGCGGGCCGATGTCATACCAGTCGCCGAGACCGTATGAAACGATGTGCTCTTGCGCTTTCGTGCCGAGGTAGGCGACATAGCACTTCATGCCGTCGTAGTAGCGGCGCAGCAATTCGCTGTCGCCGGTGAACTCATATTGTTGCCACGGCACAAGCACAAAGGCGCTGCCCCATTCGGGCGAATCGCGGAAGCCCCCGCCGAACACCGTATATTCTGGCGCGATGTCGGGCACCAGCCCGTCGGCCAGTTGCGAATCGGCCATGTCGTTCATGCCTTTGGTGTAAAGCTGCGCGAGATCAAATTCGTAGCGCAGCGACGGGCCGTTCAGATGATATTGCTCCAGCCAGCCGAGCCGCTCGCGATGCGGACAATCGGTCAGCACGCTCACAATGTTGGCGCGCTGAGCCCAGCGGATGAGCGTGTGGATGCGATTGAACAAATCGTTGGAGCATTCAAATTCACCGACCGCCGGGGAACTTGACCGGATCACGTTGCCTTCGATGGCTTCGACCGTCGGCGGTTCGCTGCCGGCTTCCGCCGGCCGGCACTCGACTTGCAGATAGCGGCAGCCCTGATAAAAAAATGTCGGGAACCAGTTTTCCACGCCGCCGCCGTCCAGCGTGTATTGCCAGTAAACCGGATGGCCGTCACGGCTGGAACGCGGATCCAGCGACCCATCGGCCTTGAGCAGTTCGGATGGGGTGACGCGGACGATGTCACCGCGTTTTCCGTTGACGCTGATGCGGAGCATGACGGCCGCGTTCTGGCCGAGATCATAAACGGTCGTGTTGGTGCGGATTATATTTGATTTGACGGGCTGGAGAATTTCAAACGCGCGAATCGGCGGCGCGGCGCAGGAAAGTCCGGCAAGCTTTCCGCCCGGCCCGTCAACCATTTGCGCGGCGTTCCACGCGGCGTCAGCGAAGCCCGGCTTGTCCCAGCCGACCGGATTCAACCGGGCGTCATAATCTTCGCCACCATAAATGCTGGAAAAAGTGATTGGGCCGGGCGCGACGCGCCATTGGTCATCAGTGCCGATGATTTCCGCCGAGCCATCGGCGTATTCCAATCGCAGTTGCGCGATGGCTTTCAGCGGGCCGAACGAATTGACGAATTTTGCATAGCGTCCAGTTTTCTCCACGTTATACATGCCGTTGCCGAGAAACAGGCCGACGGCATTTTGGCCCGGTTGTAATTGCGAGGTGATGTCGTGGGTGTCGTAAAGGCAGGTCTGGTTGTATTTCGACCAGCCGGGCGACAGCAAGTCGTCGCCGACTTTCGAGCCGTTGAGCGTGAGTTCATACTGGCCGAGGCCGCAGACGAAAACCAGCGCGCGCCGTAGTCCGGGTTTCACAGTGAACTCGCGGCGCAACAAAAGCGTTTCGCAATTCGTCGGCGACGCGATCCATTTTGACCGCCAGTCGGCTTCGGACAGAATGCCCATCGTCCACGACGCCGGCTCGCTCCACGCGGAGACATTTTTGAATTTGTCCCAGACGCGCACTTTCCAAAAAACTTGCTGTGAAGACTTCAAAGATTTTCCGGCGTAAGGAATTTGAATGGTCTCGCTGGATTTCACCCGGCCGCTGTCCCACAAATCGCCCCGGTCCTGCGCGAGTATTTCCGGGCTGGAAGCCGCCAGGATCTCGTAGGCAGTTTGCAGTTGCCCGCGTTCCGGGCTGTCGAGCTGCCAGAACAGCCTCGGCGACCGCGAGTCCACGCCGAGCGGGTTTTCGGCGTAGTCGCAGCGCAACTGCACCGGCAGCAACGGACTGGAAGCTCTTGCGGCGGTAATCTGGGCACCGGCGAACTCCAGAAAAAAACCCAGCAAAGTGAAGAGAATCGGTTTCATTATGGTTTGGACGGAAATGACTTTAATTTTTTTCGCCGTTGAAAACAACCTTGGAAGCGAAAGTTGAACCCGCAAACGCGGGGGAACAAAACGGCCAAACGATTTCTTGCCGTCAACCGTATTCATGGTGCCGTGTCCTTTAGCTCACACAATCACCCAACACTGTCCACCAATTCGAGGCAAGGACAAAAGTAAAGCAAGAATCAACTTAAAACAACCAAGCAATGAAGAAAAAACCTGGTTCCTTTATGCCTTCGTTGTTAAATCAAATTCCGGCTCAGACAAGCCCTTCCAGAATGTGGGGCAGTTGTTCAAGGCTGCGCCGCAAAGACGCGCGGGCGATGGTCTGCTCGGCGTCCTGCATGTCGGGGAATAATATCCGCCAGCCGGAGGCCCGCAGACAATGTTCGTGCGTCACTTCCATGTAGTTGCCGCTGCACCCGATCTGCGCGTTGCGTATCAACAGGTCGGCGATCTGCACGGAGGCGATGATCAATTGATGGTTGTCCGCCTTTTCGGGTGAATGATGATAGCGGACGGCCTTTACCATCAGCTCCGGCATCCGGTGGCGTTCGAGGTAGAGCGCGCCGAGTTCGGCGTGGTCAATCCCCAGCACGTCATTTTCGATTTCGACGAGGTCGCGGTTGCCCAGTTCCGCCTGACGGTGGATTTCGGAAAAATGGTCGGGGAACGACCAGGCCATGATGATTTTGCCCACGTCGTGAACCAGCCCGGCGACGTAGTCGGATTCATCCGCCGGCGTCTGAACCATGCTGACGACTTCGCGGGTGAGGATGGCGGTGCCGATGCAGTGCTGCCAGAAATTCCGCCACGGAAAGGCGCATTGGTGCGAGAGCTTCTGAAAATCCTCGATGATGGGCGTGACGGTGGTGAGCTGGCGTATCTGCCGGACGCCGAGGTAAAAGACGGCTTCCTCGATGCTGTTGACGGGCGTGGTGAGTCCGTAATAGACGGAATTGACCAGCCGCAGCAGTCGTGAGGTGAGGCTGGGATCGCGCCGGACGATTTCGGATATGTGCGCGGAATAACGCTGCTCGGCCTGGAGAAGCCCCTGCAACGCCTTGTTGATGCTTCCCAATGAAGGCAAGGAGGGGCAAAGCGCGAGCCGGTTGTTGATGACCCTGCTGTCGAGCCGTTCGATTTTTTCCGTCGCAACCAATTCTGACATAATAACTATCCAACATCATAGTATCGGCGGCGGCATGGAAAACTTGAGCGGAAAAAATTTTATTGAACGCGCGTTTTTTCTCAAGCCCCGGCAATTTTAGCCGATTCGATAGCGAAGGTCATCTTGGTGGGTGGCTACGATTAATTCATAGGAAATGCACAGGCGTAATCAGGCTTGGCATTGGTCGGAAAACCGTGTTCGCGCATGATTAAACATTTTTTCAGAGTTCGCCGGCTGGGCATTATCCTGGCTGCGCTGTTCTCATTGATCTGCCTGAAGGTCACGGGCGCGGCGTATCTTGCGATGATCGGTCCGAGTCCGTTGCGTTTTGAAGCAGCGGCGGTTCCGGCAAAGTTTTTTTCGTGGACGCCTCCGGTCGCCGACAAGCCGGCAGTTATTGCCCAAACAAATTCGCCGCCCCTAATTACGGCGGTTTCAACCAATACGGGCGATGCGATTCCACCGGCTGAAGCGAAAACCGGTGCGTCAGTTCCGGCCATGCCGGAGAACTTATCCACAAATTTGCCGGCGGAAACCCATTCGGCAGATGAATTGCTAGTAGTGACACCTGAAATGCTGGTGAACTATTTCAAGCCGGGCGGCAGCGCGACGAACCAAACCAATGTCCGCGTCGTGACGCCGGTAGGGTTCACGCCGCCGCCATCGGCTGCATCACCTTCCAGCGAGGCAATTTATCGAAGTCAATGAGCCGGATTTGCAGGACATATTTTTCAGGTCGGATTACTCAGGCACGCGTCTGGAATTTAATTTTCCTGGCGGCGGTTGCGGCAATTTTTTCCGCTTCGGTGCAGGCAAATTTTGCCGAGACCAATTTGCCGAGCGAATCAATTGTTGATTTTGACTTCAATTCTGCTGATTCGATTGACCATTCGAATCAACCGGCAAATGTTGCCGGCGGCCAGGCAATTTCTGCCCAGTCCGCCCCTGCCCCGCAAACAGTTCAAGCAACAACAAACAAGGCCAACGCCACACCGGCAGTTGCAGCGGATACCATGGACGGGTTCGTTCAAAAGCTGGAAACCGGGCGTTACTTGCGAAAAATCAGGAAGACGAAGGACGCCAAGCCGATATTGGTGGCGTTGCTGGACAAGGATACGCCGGTGGCGATCCAGAAATCCGCCCTGCTTGAACTCGCGGCGGTCGCCCACGATGAAGACGATCTCCCGCGCACCCAGGATATTTACGCGCAATTTCTGGGCCGCTGGCCGGACGAGCCGCGAGTTCCCGAAGTCTTGCTCCGTCAAGGACAGGTTTTCCGGGAAATGGGGATTCACGATCTGGCGCTCGCAAAATTTTACGCCGTGATGACTTCCGCGCTCACGTTGAAGAACGACCGGCTGGATTATTACGAGCATCTCGTGCTGGAAGCGCAGATGGAAATCGCGGAAACGCATTACGAACTCGGCAAATACGCCGATGCGGCGCAGTATTTCTCCCGGCTGTTCAAGCAGGACAACGCGGAAATTGACAAGCATCAGGTGCTTTACAAGCTGATCCGTTGTTACGGCAACACGACCAATTACGATGAGGCTGTGGCTTATGCGCATGATTACCTGGCGCATTATCCCGACACCCCCGAAGTGCCGGAAGTGCGCTTTGATCTGGCGTCTGCGCTCAAGGAGCTGGGCCGTGACAATGAATCGCTCCAGCAAGTTTTGACCCTGCTCCGGGAACAAAGCGCACAGGCAACCAGCCACCCGGAAAGCTGGGCCTACTGGCAGCAGCGCACCGGGAATCTAATCGCCAACCAGTTTTTCCGCGAGGGCGATTATCCGCGCGCGCTCGACATTTACACCAGCCTCGCGCAATTGGACCCTTCGCCGCAATGGCAGTTGCCGGTGTGGTATCAAATGGGCATGACCTACGAACGTCTCTGGCAGCCGCAAAAGGCCACCGACATTTACAACCGGATCATCAGCCGGGAAAGCGAACTGGACACCAATGCGCCGCCAAGCTTGAAGTCCATCGTTGACATGGCGCGGTGGCGTGTCAGCTTCATACAATGGCAGAGCAAGGCGGAAGCGGACAATTACAGCCTGCGTGACACGAACATGATTGCAACCGCCAACAACATATCCAAGCCATGAATCCCAACGCGCCCGCCGGTTTCATTCCTGAACTATTGCGCGATTTGCGTGCGTTTGAAGTTCTCTGCGAACAGACGCTGGCGCTGGCCTCGCGGGAACATCAGGCCCTGTCCGGAACAGGCGAATACCGGCCGTTTGATTTTTCGAAAATGAGAAAAGACTTGCTTGGACAGTTGAATCCCCTTACGTCTGAAATAAAGCGCTGGCGTCAGCTTTGGCAGCAATGCAGCCACGTTGAGCGTGACAGCGTCCCGGACGTGAAACAGGCAATTCAAATGCTTCAAAACTTGATCGTCAAAATCCTCCTGTTGGACCGAGAAAACCAGCAGGCCCTGCTCCGGCGCGGGCTGATTCCAGCGTGCCATGTAACTTCCTGCGCCGCGCCGCCGTCCAATTACGTCGCCAGTCTTTACCTCAGAAACACACCCCATTGATTTATGGCCATCGAAAAAATAATTGTTTTGGAGGACGATGCCATCGTCCGCAGAAACCTCGAACAACAATTGCGCAACCGGCGTTACGACGTTGCCGCCGTCGAGACCATTGCCGAGGCGCAGGAGTATTTGAACCGCGACAATTTCGATTTGATTTTCCTCGATGTCCGCCTGCCTGACGGCGACGGCACGGATTTGTTGAAAGCTCTCCAGCTCCGCCCGCAAAAGCCGCTGGTGGTGGTCATCTCCGGATTTGGAACCGTCGAAACCGCGGTGGACTGCATGAAGAACGGTGCGTTTGATTACATGATCAAGCCGTTTTCCAGCGAGCAACTGGATGTCACTCTGAAGAAGGCCGAGGAATTCACACAATTGGTTCGCGTCAACCATTTCTTAAGCCAGGACAACAACGAGGACACCGGCTGCGAATTGCTCGGCCAGAGCGCCGTCATGGAAAATCTGCACCAGCTCATCCGCAAGGTCGCCCACACACAGGCCACCGTTCTCATCCAAGGCGAGAGTGGCACCGGCAAGGAGCTGGTGGCACGGGCAATTTATCGCGCCAGCACCCGCGCCAATGCGCCGTTCATCAAGGTCAACTGCGCCGCCATCCCGGAAAATCTGATCGAAAGCGAATTTTTCGGCCATGAACGCGGCGCGTTCACCGGTGCGTTGAACAAGCGCGAAGGCCGGTTTGAGCTGGCCCACGGCGGCACCATTTTGCTGGATGAAATCAGCGAAATTTCCCCAAGCGTCCAGGCCAAGCTGCTCCGCGTCTTGCAGGAGCGCGAACTCGAACGCGTCGGCGGCAACCGCACCATCAAGGTGGACGTGCGGGTCATCGCCACCACCAATCGCCGGCTCGACGAAAGCGTGGAGAAAAAGGAATTCCGCCAGGATTTGTTTTTCCGGCTGAACGTCGTGCCAATTCATCTGGCACCGCTGCGTGAGCATCCCGAGGACGTGCCGCTTCTGGCTGCGGAATTCACGCGTCGTTTCAGCCGCAAGCACGGTGTGCAGGTTCACGGGCTTTCGACCAAGGCCGTGCAGGCGCTCAAGGCGCATCATTGGCCCGGCAATGTCCGCGAACTGCAAAACGTCATTGAACGAGCCGTCATTCTTTGCGACAGCCACAATGAATTGGAGCCGGAACATTTGGGATTCAACGAGCCGCCTGCGGACATGAGCTTGTCATCGGGAACCAATGGCAACGGGTTCACGACGCTTGCAGAACTGGAAAAGCAGCACATTCTGGCCGCGCTTCGCCGTTGCGATGGCAATCGCACCCACGCCGCAAAAATGTTGAACATCAGCATCCGCACCATGCGCTACAAATTGCTTGAATACAACGGCAATCCGGTCCAGGGCGAGTCCGAGCAGGAAGAATTGACCGAAGCTTAATTTGTCTGGTGCGGGGCAGCTTTTCCGCCCGCTTTTCATCCGCTGGATAATACTTGCCTAGCTGCGAAGTTGGCATCGGTAAAATTTTCCTCTTTGGCAGATCACAACACGGTCGAATTCCCAATTATTTAGATTTTTTCATGCTGGCACTGATGCTGCTTAACAACGTCTGGAAAAAGTCGCATGATAGACGCCCTGTTCAACCAGCCCGATTATCTGGCCGCAAAAAAGACGCTCGACGCCGTTTCTTTGCGCCAGACGGCCATCGCGAGCAACATCGCCAACTTGGAGACTCCAGGTTACAAGCGGCTGGACGTGGCGGCTTCGTTCAATTCGGAACTCCAGCGCGCCTGTGCCGCGCGCGACCCGCAGCAAATCGCCGCGCTCAATCCCCAATTGGAGGTTGACCCGAACGCCGTCTCCGTCAGCCCCGACGGCAACACCGTCAGCCTTGAAGATGAATTGCTAAAAATGAACCAGAACACCCTGGCCAACACGCTGGAAACCCAGTTGATCAGCACGGATCTTTACCGGCTCAAAATGGCCATCACCGGAACCGTCAGTTGACGATCATGATTGATATACTTTCAGGAGTTCAAAGCACCGCCGCCGCGCTCGATGCCGAACGCACGCGGCTCAATGTCATTTCTGAAAACATCGCCAACGCGAACACCACGCACGGCCCGGATGGCAAGCCTTACCAACGGCAGGTCGTCGTATTTGAAAGCGCGCTCCAGCAGGCGATGAACGGCGGACAGGCCGCCCCGACGCTGCGCGTCGCCGGAATTGAAAAAGATCCGCGCCCATTTGACTCGGTTTATGAACCGGGCAATCCCGACGCCGACGCGCACGGCATGGTCGCCACACCCAACGTCAACATTCAGGAGGAAATGGCGGACATGATTTCAGCCTCGCGCTCCTTTGAGGCCAATCTTGCCGTGATCAAAAACGCCCGAGACATGGCGCTGCAAGTTCTCGCCATTGGCAAACATTGATTTGAACAATGATACCACTCAACGCCATCCAGCCACTGATGTCAGCTTACGGTGTTTCGCCTGGCGAAAAAATCGCGCCGTCGCTGCCGGTGACGACGGCGGACCAGCCGGGCGTGCTCGCCCCGGCGCAGCCGTCGGGCGATTCGTTTTCGACGATGCTCGGCCGGATGGTCGGGGAAGTGAACAGCAAGCAAATCGCCGCTTCGCAAACCGTGAACAGTTTGCAGGCCGGCGGCGATGCCTCGCTGCATCAGGCCGTCATCGCGATGGAAGAGGCCAACGTATCGTTTCAACTGATGGTCGAGGTCCGCAACAAGCTGCTCGATGCCTATCAGGAAATCATGAAAATGCAGGTATAATGGAATTTTCCCATGAACAACCTTTCAAAACTCGGCACACAGCTCGTTGAAATCTGGAAACAGCTTGGCGTGAACCAGCGCGTCAGCGTCCTCGCCGCCACCCTTGTGCTGGTGGCCGGACTAGGTTCAATCGCGTTCTGGTCGTCGCGCACCGATTACAGCCTGCTTTACGGAAAATTATCCGACACCGAGGCATCCAAGGTCATCGCCGCGCTCGATGACGCCAAGGTGCCCTACAAAATTGGTGAGGGCGGCGGTTCGATCATGGTTCCTGCCGACAAGGTTTATGAAATGCGGATGCAACTGGCTGGAAAAGGAATTCCCAGCGGCGACGGCGTTGGTTTTGAAATTTTCGACAAGCCGAACTTTGGCATTTCCGATTTTGTGCAGCGCGCCAATTACACCCGTGCCATCCAGGGCGAACTGGCACGCACCATCAGCCAGATTGATGAAATCGAAGCCGCCCGCGTGATGATCGTGATTCCGGAGAACCGTCTGTTACTCGACAAGGACAAACACCCGACCGCCTCCGTTTTCGTCCGCGTCCGCGGCAACACGCAGTTGCAGCCGTCATCCATCAATTCCATTCGGTTCCTCGTCGCCAACTCAGTCGAGGGATTGAGCCCCAATTTTGTCACCGTCGTGGACAATCTGGGCAACGTGCTTTCCGAGAACAACGAAAACGATTCCATTTCCGGCCTGTCCACCTCGCAGCTCGCCGCACAGCGCAATCTCGAACAATACCTCGCCAAGAAAGCGCAGGACATGCTCGAAAAAGTCCTCGGCCCCGGCCAGGCCATCGTTCGTGTCTCCGCCGAAATCAATTTCGACACCACCAGCAGCACGGCGGAGAAATTTGATCCCGACGGACAGGTCATCCGCACGCAAACCAAAAACGACGAGAGCACCATCGCCACCACTTCCAGTTCAACTTCGGCCGTCGGCATCTCCGCCAATACCTCCACCGACACCAACAGCGTCAGAACCGCCGCCGCGCCGGTCAACAACTCCGACAATCACAAGATCACTTCCACCGTCGAATACGAAATCAACAAAACCGTCAGTAGCCTCACCCAGGCACCGGGCGGCATCAAACGGCTTTCCGCCGCCGTGACCGTCGCCGCGCAATATGAAGGCACGGGCACCGACCGGAAAGTTGTCAACCGCTCGCCGGAGGAACTCGACAAGCTCAAGCAGATCGTCATCGGCGCGATTGGAATCCAGACTATCGCCGACAACACGCGCAACGACACCATCACGCTTGAGGAGATGCCATTCAACGACGAGTTCGCCAACACCATGACACAGCAATTGGACCAGCAGCAAAAAACGGAGTTCTGGTGGGACACGGCGCGCAATTTTGTTTATCCAGCCCTCGGTTTCGTTGCGCTGGTCGTTTTGCTGCGCATTTTCAAACGCACGCCCGTCCAGGAAATTCCGCTGGGCGTTCCCATCGGCAAACTCATGGGTCATCAAAACGGCAATGGCAACGGCAATGGCCACTGGCTGCCCGAACCGCAGCCCGGTGTCGTGACCGTGGACGTGCTGAACCGGCTCATCAAGGAAAATCCATCCAACATGAGCCAGGCCATCCGCGACTGGATGAACCGCGGCACAACTCCCGAACGCTGATTTATCATGGCTGCAAAAATTGAAAATTCACCCGAAGCGGCTCCCGCTGAAAATGGCGCGCTGACCAAGACGCAGAAGCTCGCGGCGTTGCTGGTCATGATCGGCTCGGAAGGCGCGTCGGAAATCCTGAAGCAGTTTCAGCCGCGCGAGATCGAATCCGTTTCCCGAGAAATGGCGCGGTTCAATCTCATCACCCGCGAACAGCAGCAGGAAATCCTGTTTGATTTCTCCGAGGTTGCGCTCGCCGCCAGCACCTCCATTTCGGCGGGTCTGGAAGTGACGCGCAACGCGCTCGAAAGGGCGGTAGGCAGCTTCAAGGCCAGCGACATTCTGGGCCGCGTCATGCCCAACCGGGTTTCCACCAGCGCCATGCAGTCCATTGCCGACATGGATTCGCGCAGCATTTTCAACCTCATCCGCGACGAGCAGCCGCAGACCATCGCCTTCGTCGTCAGTCATCTCTCGCCGGAAAAGGCCGCGCAGATGTTTCCATTGTTTCAACCCGACCAGCGCGACAGCATCATCGAGCGCCTCGCCACACTGGCACCCACGCCGGTTGAGGTGACGGAAAAAGTGGTGAACGTGCTCAACGCCAAAATGGGTGTCAAACAAACCCGCGCGCTCAGCCAGACTGGCGGCATCACGCCCGCTGCGGACATTTTGAACGCGATGGACAAAACTATCAGCCGCTCGATGCTCACCAGCATCGAGGAACGCAACCCTGAATTGTCCCAGGCCATTCAAAAAAAGATGTTCACGTTCGAAGACCTGCTCATGCTCAACGCCCAGGTCATCCAGCGCATCATGCGCGAGACGGAAATGCGCGACCTCGCCCTCGCACTCAAGAAGGCGAGCGAACCGCTCAAAAAACTGCTTCTCTCAAACATTTCTCGCCGCGGCGCTGCGGGCGTGCAGGACGAAATGATTGCGCTCGGCCACGTCAAGCTCCGCGACGTCGAGGCCGCGCAATTGCGGATCATTGACGCCGTCCGCAAGCTCGAGACCGAAGGCGAGATTGACCTCGATGAAGCCCGCACAGCCGAATATGAAATGGTCTGAAACCATCACCCTCTCCGGGCCGCTCCGCGACGTGCGCGTCACCGCGCTGCCGAGGGAAAGCGAACTCGAAGGCCGCGTGCGAATCGCCGAACAGTCCGCCTATGAGCGCGGGCGTCATGACGCGGAAAAAAATCTCGGCGAACAGTTGCTCCAGCAGCGTGGCGAGCTGCTCGAACTGCAACAAGGCATCCTTGAATCGCTGCGCAACGCCGTGCCGGAGGTCATTCAGCAAACGGAGGGTGCCCTATTTGACATCGCGCTCGAATCCGCGAAAAAAATTGTCGCGGGCATTCCCATCTCGCCGGAGCTTGTCCAATCCGTCGTGCGCGAAGCGGTCGCCCAGACCAAGGAAACCGCAGAAATCACCATCCAGCTTCATCCCGACGATCTTGCCTTGTTGCGCAAACATTCGTCGCCGGTTCTTCAAGGGCTGCCTGAAGCCGGTCCGCTCAAGTTCATCGGCTCCTCGGAAATCACCCGTGGCGGCTGTCTTGTGCAAACACGCTTTGGCCTGCTTGACGCGCGCCGCGAAACCAAAATTGAACAGCTTCGCGAATCCATTTCCGCATGAAACCCGCCCTGTCATGTCCAGCCAAACGTTTCGACGCCGCGCTTCAACGCGTGCGTTCGGCGCGCGTCACGGAGACGTGCGGTCGCGTCGTGCAGGTCATCGGCTTGGTCATCGAATCGGAAGGCCCCGTCGCCGCCGTCGGCGAAATTTGCCGGATTGAATCCGCGCGGCACGATGGCATCACGCTCGCCGAGGTTGTCGGTTTTCGGAACCATCATTTGCTGCTCATGCCGCTAGGCGAATTGCACGGCATCCATCCCGGCAGCGAAGTCACCGCCAGCGGCCTGCCCATGCGCATCGGAGTCGGCCACGCGCTCAAAGGCCGCGTGCTCGACGGTCTGGGTCGCCCAATTGACGGCCTGGGTCCGGTTCAAACCGAACAGGCGGTCGAATTGAATTTGCTCCCGCCGCATCCGCTCAAGCGCCAGCGCATCAATAAAGTTTTTCAAACCGGCATCAAGGCGGTTGACACTTTCATGCCCTGCGGCCGCGGCCAGCGCCTCGGCATTTTTGCCGGCAGCGGCGTCGGCAAATCCACCTTGCTCGGTATGATGGCGTCGCGCGCCGACGCCGATGTGAACGTCATCGCCCTCATCGGCGAACGCGGCCGCGAGGTCCGCGAATTTCTGGAACGCGATCTCGACGCGGTCGGGCGCAAAAAATCCGTCGTCATCGTCGCCACCTCCAACGAACCGGCGCTGCATCGCGTCAAGGGTGCGTATCTGGCGATGGCAATTGCGGAATATTTTCGAAACCTGGGGCTTGGCGTCTTGCTGATGATGGATTCCGTGACGCGTCTGGCGATGGCGCAGCGTGAAATCGGGCTGGCCGTTGGCGAGCCACCGACCACGCGCGGTTACACGCCGTCGGTTTTTTCGCTGCTGCCGCAATTGCTCGAACGCGCCGGCACCGGCGAGACAGGCGACATCACCGGCCTGTTCACCGTGCTCGTCGAGGCGGACGACATGAATGATCCGATTGCCGACGCGACGCGTTCGATTCTCGACGGACACATCGTGCTGACGCGCGAGATGGCCACGCAAAATCATTATCCGGCGATTGACGTTTTGGAAAGCGTGAGCCGACTGAACC
>CAYPTV010000026.1:0-9751 GCA_964413505.1 uncultured Bifidobacteriaceae bacterium
CACCGCCGCCAGCATCAACATCAATAAACAACCAGAAAACATTCTCATAGTTTGCATTATCAAATTTATCATTCGGAAATTTCGGGTCAAGCCATTCGTGAAATTTTTCACAAGCCCTTGATCACACGTGCCATTTCCAGCGCCGTCTGCGCCGCTTCGGTGCCGCGATTGTGTTTTTTGCCAAGGCAACGGACGCGCGCGTGCTTCACTTTTTCAAAAACAAAGACGCCGTGGATGACGGGAATTTTTTGGAGGACCTGGATTTGCGCCAGCGCGTGCGTCACGCCCCAGCCGATGTGCTGCGCGTGGCTGGTCTCGCCCTGGAAAATGACACCGAGGCAGATAATGGCATCGTAGCGGCGAGATTTCGATTGGGCCAATCGCGAAACCGCGACGGGAATCTCAAACGCGCCCGGCACGCGCACAATGCGAACGTGCGCCCCGGCACGCAGCAATTCCTCGCGCGCCGCGCGCAGCATCGCATCCACAAACTCCGCGTTGTAGCGCGCCGCGACGATGGCGAAGGTGCCGCCGCTGGCGTGGGCCGTTTTGGTTTTGATGGGTTTTAACATAACAAATTCACTACTGTGATTTCATCCGTGAACAGGTTTCATCAACTCACAATAAATGCCCCATTTTCTCCCGCTTTGCTTTCAGATATTTTTCGTTGTGCGGATTGGATTTTATTTTGATCGGCACTTGCTCGGTGATTTTCAGGCCGTAGCCTTCCAGTCCGACGACTTTTTTCGGATTGTTCGTCAGTAGCCGGATGGTTTTCAGGCCGAGGTCAACGAGGATTTGCGCGCCGAGACCATATTCGCGCAGATCCATTCCGTAGCCGAGCTTGAGATTGGCTTCGACTGTGTCGAGTCCCTGCTCCTGCAATTTGTAAGCCTGAATCTTCGGCGCGAGGCCGATGCCGCGCCCTTCCTGCCGCATGTAAAGAATCACGCCGCGTCCGGCGTCGGAAACCTGCTTCATCGCCTGATGCAGTTGCGGACCGCAATCGCAGCGGCGCGAGCCGAAAACATCGCCGGTGAGACATTCGCTGTGGACGCGCACGAGGACGTTTTTCGCACCGGCAATTTCCCCGCGCACGAGCGCAAGATGATGCTGGCCGTCAATCTTCGAGCGATATAAATGCAGATTAAATTCGCCATAATCGGTCGGCAGTTTCACGACTTCGATTTTATCAACAAGTTTTTCGCGCGTGCGGCGGTATTCGATGAGCGCGGCGATGGTGCAGATTTTCAGGCGGTGTTTTGCTGCGAATTTTTTCAATTCCGGCAGGCGCGCCATCGCGCCGTCGTCACGCATGATTTCGCAAATGACGCCGATTGGACGGCAGCCTGCAAGCGCAACCAGGTCAACGGCGGCTTCGGTGTGGCCGGCGCGCTGGAGCACCCCGCCGGTTTTGGCCCGCAAGGGAAAAACGTGGCCCGGCTGGACCAGATCATCAGGAAGTGCGGTCGGCGAGGCCATGACGCAGATGGTTTTCGCGCGGTCGGCGGCGCTGATGCCGCTGCTGATGCCGTGCGCGGCGTCCACGCTCACCTGAAAATCGGTGCGGAAGCTTTCGCGGTTCTCCATGACCATGCGCGCGATGCCAAGTTGCTCCAGACGCTCGCTGGTGGCTGGCACGCAAATCAATCCGCGCCCGAACCGCGCCATGAAATTGACGGCGGCGGGCGTGACGTGCTGCGCGGCCATGATCAGGTCGCCTTCGTTCTCGCGGTCGGCATCGTCCACGACAATGACCATTTTGCCTTTGCGGATGTCGGCGACGACAGATTCAACGGTGTTGAAAGTCTTTTTCATTTGGCCGGCACAGGGTAGCTTTTTGCGGCGCAAAGTCAGTCATAAATCTGCGGGACAATTTCACCTAGGCGGCGGAATTCAAATCCGCCTGGTTCTTCAAGGCGAAACCGTGCGATGAATAAAATCAAACGAATGAATTGCCATTTTTCAGCCCTTCATGCCGCAGGAATTTTTTTCCTAAAAATCAACTTTTTGTTTGTCGCGCCGGAGGAAAAGCATAATCTTGTTGCGTTCAAATTGCCGGAGGGAGTGGCAAAGTTGTCAGCATGTGAGTTGTTTTAATCATGTCAAACGACAGCCCGATCAAAAAAAACGCCGGCGCGGAAGCTTCCGTGCAGTGGAACCCCGCTTCAGTTTCCGAGCAAAACATGAGGCGGCTCGACCGGCTCGCGAGCCTCGGCCTGCTCTCGGCGGGCATTGCGCATGAGATCAAAAACGGCCTGACCGCCATCCAGACGTTCGTCGAACTGCTGCTGCAAAAGGGCGAGGATCGGGAACTGGCCTCTGTCGTCGGGCGCGAACTGAAGCGGATTGATTCGCTCGTGAGTCAGATGCTGCGGTTCGCCGCGCCGGGCAAAAATGAATTTGCGTCCGTGCATGTGCATGATCTGCTAGACCATTCGCTGCGGCTCGTCCAGCACCAGATCAGCGGCAAACTGATTTCGATACAGCGCGACTACAAGGCCGCGCCGGAAACAATCCACGGAGATGAATTTCAATTGCAGCAGGCGTTCATGAACCTTTTATTCAACGCAATCGAGGCGATGGGAACGAACGGGGAACTTACGATCGCCACCAAAACCACGGAAAGCGGACAGTTAAAAATTCAGATCCGTGACACTGGCGCAGGCATCGCGCCGGAAAATATCGGAAGGCTTTTTGAACCGTTTTTCACGACCAAAAAAAATGGGACCGGCCTCGGTCTGGCGATTTCCCAGCGCATCGTGAGCGAACACGGAGGCGGCATCAGTGCCAAAAGCGAGGTCAACAAAGGCTCGACCTTCACCATTTTGCTGCCAGCCGCCAGCGCGTAGCAGCCAAATCAACGCATGGCAGATTTCTGAAGTCAGCCTTTCGGTTGGCGCAAAAACGAGGTCAGGCGTTCCCATGTTGTGGGTTTTCTAATCACGCTCGCCGCACTTAATTCATCCAGCAGACGGCCCATGTAAACCTTGTGTGAAAGATATTCGTGAAACATCCGGTAACAGGTTTGCTGTAATTCAACCGTCCGCCCGGCCTGATGGATTTCCAGCAACCGTCTGACGCACCGCTTTTCATTTACTTCAAAGACGATGAAATCCTTCCACGGAATCAAATGGCTGAAAGGCAGCGCCATGTTGGTGTTGATCAACACGGGAATGCGTCCGATTGACAAGGCCTGGTAAAAGCGCATTGAAAAATTGCCGTTGCCGCGCGGCGCAAGCGCAAAAGGATTCTCCTGCATGTTGCTCCAAAAATCCGACACCACTCCGGGATCATGAGGTTTGCCTCCCCAAAAGGAGTCGCGTTTGATGAAATCACATTTTATCAACGCCGAGTTTTCAAAAGCCGACACCAGTTTTCTGCGCTGCCTTGAAACCTTGCCGCAAAAACCGATCCCCGGCAATTCGCCCGCCGGTGCCGGGACAAAAGGCTCGTCCTTGCATTCCCAGAGATAAGGCATGACGCGTTCGTTGCTTGCCAGCCTGTCGGCCCTGGCGCTGTGCCGCAGCAAAATCAGGTTGCTGTAAAATGGATATTTGCGCGCGTAATCGCTGAGCGTGAAGACAATCATCTTTTTGCCGGAGGAAGAAAACTGCCGGGATATTTTCGCCATCGTTCCGGGAACATCCATCTCATTCCTCACCAGGATTGGATAAACGATGAAATCCGCCTCGGCGATGCCGCTCAATTCATAACCCACGTTTTCGACCATCGTTGCGATGGGATGATCGTATCCTTCCGCAATAAATAATTTATATTTCCTGCCCTGTTCCGGCTTGGCGGGCTCCGAGGCGAATGAAGCATCCCGATTTTCAACCGAGTCCGGCTTCATAACAAATCATTCCCCGACGAGGTCATACGCCTGGACCGAGTCGTCGCCGACGTGGGAGTTTGGCGCGGCCTTGAGCGACAGGGTGAATGCGAACGTGTAATCCACCGGCTGGCCGCCGCCGTTGTCCACCACGCGGAATGTCAGCGCACCCGTCCAGCTTCGCAAGTCGCGGTAGACGGTGTAAACCTGTTGCGCGAGGCGCCCGGCCTCGGCGTCAACATCATGCTCGGCGCGAAAACCCCAGTTTTCGTTCATCTTGTAAAAAAAGACGCTCGTGAGGTAGTTGTCACCGCTGTCCACAAATCCCGGGCGCGAATAATAATGCCCGATCGACCAGCTCCATTTGTCGTTCGGCGAGAGAGTGAGATGGTGCGACGACAGGTTGAAATAGCCGTCGTTGACGTCGTAGCGGGTCTGTGAAGTGAGCGTGATCCAGGTGCGAGGACGAAACGAGACGTCGTTGTAAATGTCGCTGAACCTCTGCTGCGTCGAGTTCGGGACGATGCGCCAGTCCATCAGAACATTCCAGTTGACCAGGTCATCGAGCTGGCCGTTGCGTTTTGTCTGCAAGGTGTTCCGCACGCCGAAGCGGATGACGTTCTGGCTGTCAACCGAATCTATGTCGTTGTAATCGGGATACATCACCGGCAGCAGCAGCGGGCTGGGCAGTTCGGAATCAAACTGCGGCAGTTGCGACGGCGGCGTGCTGGGATGCGGCACATAGACATAATTGATGTCCGGCTCGATGATGTGCCGCAGGCCGTTCACCTGGAAAAATGAATTCGTCGCGTCCGCCCAAAGATGCGACGCCTTGAACGACGTCTCGATGCCCGTGTTGAAAACGGTGCGGTTGGCGACGGCGTTTGTTCCGCCGGGCCCGCTTTCGGTGCCGTAATAAGTGAACCGCCCCCCGACGCGCGGCGCGACGTTGAGCCAGCCGAAAAACGTCCACGGCACCAGCAGTTGATGATACGTGTCCACCCGCGCCGCGGAATAATCCGTGTTCGTGTTGGCGGCCAGGCCGTTCGTGTCGGCGAAAAACTTGCGGTAATAGCCCGCCGAACTTTCGCTCTCGTAATACACCGGCGTGTCGAAAATCTGCTGGCGCAGGCCGGTGAGCTTCACGTCCGGCAGGCGCTCCACCTGGTCGAAGAAATTGTTCAGCTCCGGCGTGGTCTCCGCGTCCAAGCTCCAGTTTTCAGAATACTTGTTGACCTCCACAAAAGTGGGCGGCTGCGGGTCCTGCGAATATTCACCACCGAAAAAATCATGCAGCAACAGCGGGTCGTTCTGGTAGTTGACCAGCGCCTTCACATTCAAGTTCGTCACCGGCGTGGCCTGCCAGCCGAAATAAACGCGCTGGCGGTTCTGGGGAATCGAGCCGGGATTGATCACGCCGTTCGTGAACGTGTTCGGATTGTTGTCGTGAACGTAATAATACTTGAACGTCCCGTCGCCCCACTGGCCCAGATGCAGGTTGAAGTCCGGCCCCACGCCCGGCCCGCGCTTGGTGCGGTAATCGAAATGATACTTCCCGTCAAGCTGGTCGCTATACCACCACGTGTAATCGGTCAGCAAAAACGCCCCATACTCGCTGCGGTAGCCCGTGTAAAAATTCCAGTTGTCCGCGTGCGGCCCGAGATTGCGGTGGTAATACGGGAAATAAAACACCGGCACATTCTGCACATACACCACCCCGTTCCACGCCGTGATGTATTTGTCCGGCACGATCACCACGCGGCTCGCGCGGATGCGCACGGCGGGATCGCTGATGTCATCGGTCGTCACATACGTCTGGTGCGCTGTGTAGACCCGGTTGCTCGTGTCGCCGCCCAAGCTGGCCCCCGCCGCGTAAATCGCACCGTCGCCCGTGCGGAACTGCTCCGTCCGCATCAGGTGCGTCTTGAAATTGTAATTGATGTGGTCGCCGAGCCATATCTGACCGCCCTGCTGCTCGATGCGCACATGACCGTCCGCAATCGCCTCGCCCGACTGGCGGTTCACCGACACCGTGTCCGCCATCAACACCTCCGTCCCGTATCTCACGCAAATGCCGTTGGTGCCGGTCATCGTTTCGCCCACAATTTCCACATCACCGACCGGCGCATTGGAAATGATCTGGTTCAAACCCCACATCTCCCACGACACCGGCTCCGCCGCCAGGGCAACCATGGGAAATATCGCCGCGAAAAAAATCAGCAGGGCGATGGCGGGCCTGCGCCGCGCCGGAGTTCCGGCCGCCGCTGATCCATGCGAGTCGCGGTTGTGTTTGGTTTGCGCGCGTGAAACACCGGCTTCGGCCACGCAGGCGGGAAATCTTCTCATTAAGCCCGGCCAATTAAACAGAACGCAACGGCACTGCCAAGCCGCATTTCGCCAAATGCCCGGCCGTGACCGGGCTGGAGCCGCCGGAATAATGGCGGGACGGCGATAAATAAGATTCGGCTGCCGCAGTTTCAGAACCGGCTGGCGCTGCATAACCCCGGGATTCTTCCGTCCACCCCGCAGGGTAAACTCGCCACCCTCCGGGGTAAAGTGTCCACCCCACGGGTTCTGCCCGCCACCCCACGGGGTGAGGAGTCCACCCCAAGGGTTTTTGCGGCCACCCCACGGGGTGAGGAGTCCACCCCAAGGGTTTTTGCGGCCACCCCCGGGGGTGAAGTGGCTACCCCAAGGGTTCTGCTCGTCACCCCACGGGGTAGAGTGCCCACCCCACGGGGTAAACTCGCCACCCCACGGGGTGAAGTGTCCACCCCGTGGGGTAAAGCGGCTACCCCGCAGGGGAAACTCGCCACCCCTGAGGTTTTCCAGATGCCGCCGTGCCCGAAAACCATTAAAACAGTCAGAAAATGGTCAAAATCGCGTTTTTAGGGGTTTGAACGGCCATTTGCCATGGCCATGACCAAAAAGCGACAATTTGGCGGAGTGCGCCCGTCCCCGGGCGCAGCAACGTTGCAGACCAAGCCGACGTCGGAAAGCCCGGGAGCACCTCGCCATCCGTCCATTGCTGTGGCCGGGGACGGCCACACTCCGGGGTTGGATTGATTTGGACTTGCCAAACAATTTTGGCGGGCGCAAAGTCGAAATTGTGAAACGGAAAACAAACCTGCCTCGCCATGCCGCGAGCCGGCGGTGGCTCAGTTTTATGCGTTAGGCGGTATTATCTGTTTTTTTATGACACTTGAAGAGGCAGTGCGAAAAAATCCAAAGCGCAAGCTTTCTATTCGTCAGAAGGTCTTTTGTGGCTTGTTTGGATTTCTCATAGCCCTTCTATATGTCACTCTCACTTGGATGATGGTATGGTTTCGGCTTCGCCATGGTTTGGGTGCTTTTGACCCGCCGGACGCCAAGTCGGAATTGTGGGATATTAGTTTTTATGTAGTTTTACTGCCATTTGGTTCCGTTCCTTTTCTTGATCACTTTGCAGTTTTATTGGATATGATATTTTGGGGAATAATTGGAGGAGCGATTTATGCGTTATTTTGTCCTAGAAAGATTGTCGCCTAATATGCAGATCGGCTGCAAAGCGTTTTCCACTTTTCCCCGCAAGAGCGGTTTCAGTAATACTGTGGCAGTGTTTTGCCAGCCCGCCTGAAATGTTCCGCGAGGTTTTGGACTGCGGCAGCCCCCTGCCGCTTTCCCCCGTCAGGATTGGCGACACAATAGCGGCAGAGGGCTGCCGCAGTCCAAGACGCTGTCGCGCCAGCCGGTCAACCCAATCCAGCTTGCCGGCCACGGTATTTTTAAAACCGCTCTGGAAATTATTTCACTCCGTCACGGGACAGGTTTATTTCCAACGGCGCAAAAACCAGAGGCCCGCGACCAGCCCCATGGCGAGGAGGTTGATCTCCGCCGGTTCGGGAACGGTGGTGATGTCCAGCGACCAACTGACAAGCTGCCCCGTGCCGCCCGCCGAGAGGTCCGCCAGAAACAGCGTCCATGTGTCGTCGGGGTTCCCGCCGTCAAACGAACCCAGCATGGCCGTCTGCTGCGCGGACGCGTTGTCGAAGGCGGAAGGGTCGGACAGCGGTGAAATGTTTTCGCCGTCCGGCTGCCACACGCCCGTGAGCTGGCCGTCGGGGTTGAAGCTGGGGGAATAATCCTGGTAGAGATGGATGTCGTCCGCCGCCGTGTCGCTGAAGGTGACGCTGAAGCCGTTGTCGCCGTAGCCGAACGGGTTGGAGGAGGACACGCCGGTGCGGTTCAGGAGCACGGCAAATCCGCCCACGTTGTTGACCAGTTCCACAAAGTAGTCGCTGTTGAACGCGCCGCCGAGGCCCGTGCCCGCGATGTCCAGCGTCACTTGAAGGTTTACGATGTGGCCGGCGAGTCCCGTGGTGGTCTGTGAATTTTGCACGCCGTCCGGGTTGTTGTCGGGAATGGTCACGTCCAGGTTTGTGTAGCTGAAAAGATTTGTCGCCATCTGCCCGGACACCAGCGGCGACAAACCGGCAAACGCGCAACAAAGCATCAGGCGCAAGAGCCGGGCGATCTGGGAGGCGCTCATGGGGATTGATACAGGGCGCGGTAAAAACGCTGGCCCGCGCCGCCCGCAGTCGGGTCAACGATCTGGAAAACGCCGTTGGTGACGCTCACGCTGCCCAGCGGCGTCCAGGTGATTGGCGGCGTGAGGCTGCCGGTGTATTGGACGGTGTAGGTGGATTGCGGGAGGCCGGCAAAAACGAGCGTGGCATCCGTCGCGCCCGGCGCGGTGTCGAAGGTGACGGAAACCAGGTTCAACGTCGGCAGGCTGGACGGCGCGGGCGGTGTGCCGACCTGCGCGAGAATTGTCCCGGCCGCCCGGTCGCCCTCCGAACTCTGCGCGACCCAGGTGACGGTGTCGCTGCCGTTGAAGCCGGCTGCGGGGCGATAGACGACGAAATTGCCGACGTGGCCGGCCACGCCGCTCTGCGCGCTGGCAGCCGTCACGCTGACAAATGTCACCGAGTCGCCATCCACATCCGTGACCGTGCTCAACAAGGCTGCGATGGGAACCTTGACGACGGTGTTGCTGGCAAGGGTGAGGGAATAATTCGTCGCGACCGGCGGGTTGGGCAGTTGTCCGATGTAGCCGCCGCGCTGCGCATAGTCAGTGCTGGAGGCAAAATTGCCCGCGCCAACGGAAGCCGTGCTGGAATAATCCGCGCTCGCCGCGCGCGAACCGCCGCCGTCGCTGGAATCCACGGTGGAGGAATAATCCGCGCTGCTTTGCGGGCCGGCGCGCGACACCGTCACCAGCGCGAGCCACAGGATCGCGCAGATGATTTTCACGGCGGGATTTTGTTCAGGCGTTTCCATCAGGCATGGAATCCGTCATTGGGTCTTCAGCACGCTGTTGGTGACCATGAAAACGCCCGTGCCGGTGGAGACGTTCGTCACCAAAACGATGTCGCTCGGCGAAAGGAAGAACGTGGCGAACGCGGTGTTCGTCGCGCTGGCCGCCGGAATGAACGTGTTGAAACCTTCGCCGGAGTTGAAATTGGTGTAAAGGCCCGCACCGCCGTTGACGGCGGGGTTCGCGCCGTTCGCCTGAAAATATTCGATGGTCAGCGCCGATCGGAAAAGTCCATTGGTGTATCTCTGGTTCGTAGCGATGGGTTTCAAAACCGTCCCGTAAGGTGCAATCCTCAAGGTGTTGGTGATGGCCTGCACATAGTTCGTGGTCGCCAAACCGTTCGTAATCGACTGCACATAATTGGTGGTCGCAAGACCATTGGTTACGGCGGCGGTGACGAAGCCGTTCGTGGAGGGAATCACCGGCGCATTGGTGATCTGCGAATAGTTAATGTTTGTTCCAGACTTGGCGGTGAGCTGGTTGCTGAACGTCACAGACAAGCTGTTGCTCGTCGTCAAAGTGAAGTTCGTTTCATTCAGACCCAGCGCCAGCACATAATTCGT
>CAYPTV010000026.1:9851-14017 GCA_964413505.1 uncultured Bifidobacteriaceae bacterium
TCGTCGTCAAAGTGAAGTTCGTTTCATTCAGACCCAGCGCCAGCACATAATTCGTCGTCGCCAATCCGTTCGTCACCGCCGCGTTGACAAATCCGTTCGTAATCACCTGCACATAATTGGTGGTAGCAAGACCATTTGTGACGGCGGCGGTAACAAAGCCGTTTGTTGAAGGAATTACCGGGGCATTTGTGATTTGCGAATAATTGATGTTTGTTCCCGACTTGGCGGTAAGCTGGTTGCTGAATGTCACTGACAAGCTGTTGCTCGTCGCCAGTGTAAAGTTCGTTTCGTTCAGACCCAACGCCAGCACATAGTTCGTCGTTGCCAATCCGTTCGTCACCGCCGCGTTGACAAATCCGTTCGTAATCACCTGCACATAATTTGTCGTCGCCAAGCCGTTCGTGACGGCGGCGGTAACAAAACCATTTGTCGAAGGAATTACCGGCGCGTTGGTAATCTGCGAGTAATTAATGTTCGTCCCCGATTTGGCGGTGAGCTGGTTGCTGAATGTCAAAGACAAGCTGTTGCTCGTCGCCAGCGTGAAGTTTGTCTCGTTCAGCCCCAGCGCCAGCACGTAATTCGTTGTCGCCAAGCCGTTGGTCACCGCAACCGTCGTATAATTTTGCAACAATACGAAGTTCGTTGTCGCAAGACCGTTCGTAACTGCGGCGGTAACGAAGCCATTCGTTGAAGGAATCACCGGCGCGTTGGTAATCTGCGAATAATTGATGTTAGTTCCCGACTTGGCGGTGAGCTGGTTGCTGAATGTCAAAGACAAGCTGTTGCTCGCCGCCACCGTGAAGTTCGTCTCGTTCAGGCCAAGCGTCAGCACGTAATTCGTTGTCGCCAAGCCGTTGGTCACGGTCGCGGTTACAAAATTTTGTCCTAAAACAAAATTAGTCGTCGAAAGGCCGTTCGTAACGGCGGCGGTAACGAAACCGTTTGTCGAGGGAATCACCGGCGCGTTGGTGATCTGCGTATAATTGATATTCGTCCCCGATTTGGCGGTGAGCTGGTTGCTGAACGTCACCGACAGACTGTTGCTTGTCGCCACAGTGAAGTTTGTTTCGTTCAACCCCAGCGCCAGCACATAATTTGTCGTCGCCAAGCCGTTCGTGACGGCGGCGGTAACAAAACCATTTGTCGAAGGAATTACCGGCGCGTTGGTAATCTGCGAGTAATTAATGTTCGTCCCCGATTTGGCGGTGAGTTGGTTGCTGAATGTCACTGACAAGCTGTTGCTCGTCGCCAACGTGAAGTTCGTCTCGTTCAGCCCCAGCGCCAGCACATAATTCGTGGTCGCCAGTCCATTTGTAACCGCAGCGGTAACGAAACCATTCGTGGCCGCGTTGAAGTAAATAATCGAAACCAAACTGTTCGTGATGCTGCCCGTGACAAAGCCCTGGCTCAAAACAAAGTTCGTGGTCGCCAGTCCGTTTGTCACCGCCGCCGTCACAAGACCGTTCGTGGCCATGTTGACGTAGGAGACGACATTGTTGCTGGCCGTCATCACATAGGGAATGCTCGCGCCATTCAAATAGCCAAGCCCCGAAACCGAGTCGGTCGTGTAATAAATCCACGATCCGCTGTAGGCGTTTGCTATCGGCGCAAACGTCCGATTTGTGGTCGGCAATGTCGGCTGTGCAAACAACCTAAAGGCGCCCAATATGAGAATTAAAATGAAAGGCGTTTTTGCCACGCACTTCAATTGGTGGAAATGATTCCAAACATCGGGTAGCCGTTCGTGTAGTAATAATAAACGGTTGCCGGTGCGGCGCTGCCGGTCTTGTTGGTCGTTGTTCCCCATGTGCTCACTCCGGCGGTCGCAGTCGCCAGCGAATTGCTGACAGCCGTCGTGTAATTGGTGGCATTCGCGCCAATGCTGTTGGCGTAACTTTGTGCAGCCTGATAAACCTGATTGCTAACAGCCGTGGTGTTATTGGTGGCATTTGCGCCGATGCTGTTGGCATAGCTTTGCGCGGCCAGGTAAACCAAGTTGCTGACGGATATCGTGTAGTTGGTGGCGTTCGCGCCGATGCCATTGGCGTAACTTTGTGCTGCCTGATAAACCTGATTGCTGACGGACGCCGTGTTGTTGGTCGCATTTGCGCCGATGCCGTTGGCATAACTTTGTGCGGCCAGATAAACCAGGTTGCTGACGGTCGTCGTGTTGTTGGTGTCGTTCAAGCCGATCATCAGCACAAAGTTCGTCGTCGCGAAACTGCTCGTCGTCGTGTTGACGTAATTGACGACATTGTTGCTGACCGTCATCACATAGGGGATGCTCGCGCCATTCAAATAGCCAAGCCCCGATATGGAGTCGGTCGTGTAATAAATCCACGATCCGCTATACGGATTTGCTATTGGGACGATGTAGGAGTTTGTGGTTGGCAATGAGGGTTGCGCCAACAGCGTAAAAGCTGTCAGTGCAAACATAGACGCTGCTATTTTGATTTTCATGGTTTTTATGGGCTGTTGATTGTTGCTGGTTTGTTAGTTGTTGATTGTCATGATTCCAAAGACAGGCTGACCGTTCGTTACAAAGAAATAAATTTTAGCCGGGCTCGCATTGGATGTCTGGCCCGGGGTTGTCCCCCAAGTCACCGCCATGCTGGCATTATTGGTCAGGGTGTTCACGTAGGCGGTCGTGGCCAGGCCGTTGGTCACGCTCGACGTCACATAACCCTGCGACATCACAAAATTGGTCGTCGCCACATTGCCCGGAAGCTGCGAGATGGAGATGACGCCGGAAAGACTGTTGGCCGTCTGCGCCACGAGCGAATATCCCGCCGCCACGATCCGCTGGTCGGGGGAAAGTTTTTCAAAGCCGTGCGCGCCGTCGTTGAACCAGACGCGCAGCCGCACATCGCCGTTCGTGAACGTCCCCGGATCAATCGGCTGCGACATCCCGCTGATGTTCGTATCGCCCAGCACGACGGCATACAATCCATTTGTCAACGCCAGCGAAATCGTCGCCGACGGTTCCCCACCGCCGCTGCTCGTGCCGTCGTTGCTCCAAAAAGTGTTCGTGCCGGAACCGTCCACCAAGGCGAATTGGAACTGTCCCGTGCCGTTGTAAGAAACTCCCCCGATGACGATGCGTCCCTGGAAATTCAACAGCGACGGCACATCGCCAAAAGCCGGAAGCAACGGGCTGAAAATCAAAACTGAAAGAAGCGCGCGCCGAAGCCGGATGATGCGTAAAGATGAAGCTGCAATGATGCAACTTGATAAAAATCTTTCAAATAATTGAGTCATTTACCTTCTTAAATACGCTGCCTGATAAAAACCAATTGTGAATAACTATCACGGAAGTGTCCAATGTCAAGACATTTCAGCCCTGTTTTTGGCTGTTTTGACACTTTTTAGGACACTATTATCGTTTTCTCTGACTTCCAGGGCATTTTCGGTCATCCGATCACTTGATGACTAATCCGGCAGCTCTCAAGAAAATTCCTCCTCGCCGGTTTCAATTTTGTTTCAGAATTAAATTTGACAGGCGCACGCAGCCGTTTATCTTTCGGTAACAATTTATGGCCGACATTCCTCCGATTCCGCCCCTGCCAGGCGCGCCCATGGGCGCCGAGCCGATGAAAAAAAGCACCGGCAAAGTGCAGCCCAAAAAAGAAACCGTCCGCATCAACCTGCCGCCCAAGCCGTCCGCCGCCCCGACTATCAAGCTCCCCACGCTGCCGCCCGGCGGCCCGACCGGCGCCTCCAGCATGGCGCCGATGCAGCCGCCTGCGGCAGGCGCGCCCGCGTTGCGGTCTTCCGCCGCCGCGCCCGCCGCCCAGCCAAGAACCGCCGCCGCCGCACCAGTCGCGGCCCAGCCGCGCACCGCTCCGGCGGCGCAACGCCCCGCGCCCGTGGCCGCCGCACGCACCGTCAGCACGTTCGACAAAATTCTCGCCATCGCCGCCTGCGTGACCGCGCTCGCCGCCGTCGGCACCACGGTGTGGATGATGATGCTCCTCAACGCCGCGTTGAGCCAATAATTGCGGCAACAAACCAAATCACTTTTTCCATTTTATTTATGGCATCCCCTTTAATTGTCACGCTCACGCAGGAAAATTTTGCGCAGCAGGTCCTGCAATCGCAATCGCCCGTGCTTGTGGATTTCTGGGCCGAATGGTGCGGCCCGTGCAAGATGATCGCGCCGCTGCTCG
>CAYPTV010000027.1:0-14017 GCA_964413505.1 uncultured Bifidobacteriaceae bacterium
CGGCGTGACGTGCGTGCAATGGGCGCTGGAAAAAACGCCCGCAGGAATCGTCATGGCCGTCGTCGCCACGACGCCCATCATGCTGCTGCCGATGACGCGAATCGTGGACAACGAAAAGATCGGAATCCGGTCGCTCGCCGGGGCCGTCATCGCCGTGGCAGGCGTGATCGGGCTGACGTTTTGGCGATGAACAAATTACTCCCATTCCTCCTCGTCCTCATTCTCGTCCTCGCAATAAAAAATTCGAGGACGAGGACGAGAACGAGGAGGATTTTTTTATGAAAGACGAACTGCAAGCCGCCGTTGAAACACTCGGCATCGGAAAATTCCGGCGCCACATTTTTCTTTGCACGGACGCGGCGGAGCCGAAATGTTGTCCGCGCGGAAAATCCCTGGAGTCATGGGAATTTTTGAAGCGACGGCTGAAGGAACTGGATTTGGTAGGCGCGGAGCCGCTGGTTTACCGGACGAAGGCGAACTGCCTGCGCGTCTGCGTGCGCGGGCCGGTGGCGGTGGTTTATCCCGAAGGCGTCTGGTATCGCGATTGCACTCCCGAAGTTTTGGAGCGGATCATCCGGGAGCATTTGATCGGCGGAAAAATCGTGGAAGAATTTGTGTTTGCAAGGAATCTGCCGGGATGATTTCCGCTTGGTTTCAATTGAATTTTCCGCTCGACTTCCATTTTGTCAAAGCGCAAAGTTCAAACAGTTTCAGAGAAATTATGGCCAGACTGCTCATCAAGACGGCGGGTTTGGAAAACAGGATTCTGGAATTGCGCCTGGGCGTCAGCCGCGTCGGACGCGACCCCGGCTGCGAATTCTGCATTGACCATCCCACGGTCTCGTCCGTGCATTGCGAGATCGCGCTGTCGAACGACGGCGTCTATATCCGCGATTGCGACTCCACCAACGGCACGTTTGTCAACCGCAAGCCCGTCATGGAAGCGTGGCTCGATGCCGGACAGCAGGTGCATCTGGGCGACGTGGAATTGTTTGTCGAAAGCACCGGCGCCAACGTGGCCATCCCGAAATTCGAGCGCGAGCGGCCAAGGCCGCCGGCCATCCTGCCAACCGGCATGGTCGCGTGCTCGCGCCACCCGCAATCGGTGGCGACTTACAAATGCACGAACTGCCTCGACGTGATGTGCGACGGCTGCGTGCGCGTGATGCGTGTGCGCGGCGGACAGCCGCTGTTTCTCTGCCCAAAGTGCAGCCACAAGTGCGAACGAATCCATGTCGAGCAGCCGAAAAAGAAAAAGGGGTTCGCCGGATTTATGGACACGGTCAAGCTCAAGTTCGGTTTTTCCCGCGAGAAAACACAAAAATAGGCGGCTTATTTTTATAGCACGGGAATCCGCCAGAATTTGACGGGTTTCGGAAAGCCGGTGAAGTTTTCCTCGCCGGAAATTCCTGTCTGCCCGATTGCGCCGAGAAATTTTTGCGTCTCGGCGCGTTGGTAAATCTCGTCGGCAAGAACAAGGTCGTCTCCTTTGCAATGGCTCACGAGCCGTGCGGCCAGATTGATCGTCGTCCCGAAAAAATCGAGCTTGTCGTTGGCATTGACCGCGAGGCACGAGCCGGCGTGCAGGCCGGACTTCAATTGCAGCCGGACATTTCCATTGGAAGTCACGCGCGAAAGCTGCTCGTGCATTTCGCGCGTCGCCGCAAGCGCCTCGGACAGATTGCTGAAGACGGCCATGATCGCGTCGCCGATCGTCTTGACGACCGAACCGTGCTGTGCGGCGACGACATCGTGCAGGATTTTGAAATGGTCACGCACGAGCGCGTAGGCGGGTGCGTCGCCGATGCTCGAATATAGCGCCGTCGAGCCTCGCAAATCGGTGAAGAGGACAATCTGCGAGCCGACGGTGACTTCCTCTGCCGGTGAAACCACTTCGCGTGCGAACAAATCGCGGAATTCCTGCCAGTTTGTGACGCGCGCGGCGGTCAGAATGTCCTCGTCCCAGTTGGATTCCTGCAATGCGAGCTGCACGGGAAAAGCATTCGGGTTGCGGGCGAAAACTTTTTTGCGTCCGTCTTGCGGCGGGATGACGCGCAATTCAAATTTTTCCGGCACGCAGATGATTTCAGCGTCGAAGCCGGACAATGCGCTTTCCACCGACCAAACCGCAGCCGACTCCCTGACTTGCGGCGAATTCAGTCGGAACGAATGTTTGATGGCGGGCAGGTTCCATTCGCGCCGTTCGCCTGGCTGGAGAAAAATCTGGCTGGCGATGTGCGGCTTGGCGCCGGGGCCGACTAAACAGAAAACCTGCTCGTCACACGGTCGCACGGACGGATGCACGGAAAATTTCAGCTCGACGGACTTGTCGAACTCGGCGTTGAACTTGATGTTGCAAACGTCGCAATGCGCTGTGCTGGCGACCTGCGCGAGCGAGGTGGAGCGCGGCAGCGGCGCGGTGCGGCAGTTCGGGCAAAGCACCTCCCAGCTCAAGTTCAAAAGCCCGGCGCGCGTCGCATGCAGAAACAGCTTCAAAACGTCCCATCGGTCGGCATCCCATTTTCGAGCGACGGTGAACGGTCGGATGCGGCACAATTCCACGTCCGACGATTCGGCCAGAAATGGGCGCAGGTTTTTGACGCACGGCAGGTTTTTGCCGTGCAGTTTTTTCATGCCCGTGTCGAGTGCCGCCTCGTCGGGCGCGGTGACGGGCAGGTTCGACATCGCGATATGCCGCTGTCCGGCGAGAAATTTGCCGACATCGGAAACCAGCACGCGCATGTCGCGCATGGTTTTTGGGCCGAGGATTTTGCGCGCCAGAAATTTTCCGAAGGCGTTGCGCGATGTGAAGTGCGCGAAAACTTCAACCGCGCAGCCTGCGGAGGTTTCCTTCAGACGAAGTCCGGCCACGCTATCCACAAACGGCCCGGAAGAAAAAACGCGGCGAACCTGGTAATATTCAGGCTCCGTCCACTCAAACGGAAATTCCCGCCACGCGAGCCTGAACCCGAAAATCTTCGCGTGCGCGGTGATTTCGCTGCCGCCTTCGGGCCGCGGCTTGATGTCGTATTTGACCGGCGGCAGGCCGACGGCGCGGTTGATCCAGTCCGTCCGCGCGAGAATCGGCCAGACCGACGCGCGCGGGTGCGGCAGTTCCAACGTCTCCTCAATTTTGACCAGATCCGGCATGGCGCGGAAACGATAATGAAAACAGGCGGTTTTGGACAGCCCGGCGATGAAAAATTTCCCGCAACTTTGCCCGCAACGCGGTTTTTAATTTCCAGAACGATGAAAGACGAGTTTCAGAATGAATTGAATGAGATGCTGTCGCGCCTGCCCGACGCGCCTGTCGCGTCGAATTTCACAGCGCGCGTGATGCAGCAGATTAATCTGGAAGAATCGCGCCAGGCGCGCAAATGGAATTTCATTTTCAAATGGCAAAGATTTTTGCCGCGTGCGGCGGTCGCGACGGTCGCAATTATTTTCGCCGGATTGACGCTTCAGCAGCATGAACAGAATGTGCATCGCGTCGCGTTCGACCAGAACGTCGCACTAGTGGCGCAGACGCCGATGCCGTCCGTGGACGCGCTGAAAAATTTCGACGCGATCCAGCGCATGAGCCAGCCCGCGCACGCGGACGAGGAATTGCTGGCGCTCGCTTCGGAAGTGAAATGAACCGTCTGTGTCAGGCGCATTGCCGGGCGGCGGCGATTCTCGCCGCAGCACAGCTCGCCGTTTTTTCCCTCGTGGCGCAGACGGCCACAAATCTTCCCCCGCAATCCCATTTGCAGCAGGATTTTTTCGGCCAGTTGCGCCAGTTGCTTGCGATGCCGCCGGACGAACGCGAAAATTGTCTGACCAACCGGCCGCCGGAAATCCGCGAGCGAATACTTGCCAAGGTCGCCGAATACGAGGCGCTCGACCCGGACGAACGCGAGCTGCGGCTGCGCGCCACGGAATTGCGCTGGTATCTGTCGCCGCTGCTGCGCGAATCGCCGACGAACCGCGACGCTCAACTGGCGCAGGTGCCGGACGATGTCCGCGAACTCGTCAAAGACCGCCTTGACCAATGGATCATTCTGCCGCCGTCGTTGAAGCAGGAATTTTTGGACAACGAGCACACGTTGGGCTATTTCACGCAAATGGACGTGAGCAACAACCCCGCTGAAAATTCAGGGCGCGGGCCGAACGACGTCGAGCGCGAGCATTGGAACGCGCTTTCGGAAGCCGAGCGCCGCCAGATTGCCGACGGATTCAACCAGTTTTTTGAACTTACTCCCGACGAAAAGCAAAAAACTCTCAACACGCTTTCCGACGCCGAGCGGGCGCAGATGCAGCGGACACTGCAATCGTTTGAAAAGCTGCCGGCCTCGCAACGCGCCGAGTGCGTCAACGCTTTCGCAAAATTCGCCGGCATGGACGCGCGGCAGCGGTCGGAGTTTTTGAAAAACGCGGCGCGCTGGTCCGAAATGTCGCCCGCCGAACGCCAGGCGTGGCGCGACCTGGTCGTCAACGTGCCGCAGTGGCCGCCGCTGCCGGTCGGTTTCACGGTGCCGGTCCCCGGCAAATCCGTCCCGTCCCCGGCGACGAACCAGAATTGAACGCGTTTCAATTCGCCATTTCCGCCGCGCCGCCTTAACTTCCCACCGTGCATCCGATTGCGTTTCAAATTGGCAGGCTCACGGTCCATTGGTATGGCGTGATGATCGCGCTGGCGTTCCTTGCCGGGCTGTGGACGGCGACGTTGCGCGCGCGCCGCGAGAAAATTTCCGGCGAGCGCATCGCGGACATCACGCTCTGGCTGATGGTCGGCGGCATCATCGGCGCGCGCGCCGTTTATGTGGCGACCTACTGGCGCGAGGAATTTGCCGGCCAGCCGTTCTCCGAAATTTTCATGATTCAGCATGGCGGACTTGTGTATTATGGCGGACTCATCGGCGCGATGATCGCGGGGATGATTTACATCCGCTGGAAAAAAATGCCGCTGTGGAAGACCGCCGACGTTCTCGCGCCGAGCATCGCGCTCGGAAATGTCTTTGGCCGCATCGGCTGCCTGCTCAACGGTTGCTGTTTCGGACGTGTGTGCGATGCCCCTTGGGCCATCCGCTTTCCGAACGGTTCCTATGCCTGGGACCAGCATTACCAGCAGGGGCTTGTCGGCGAACACGATTTGTCGCAGCCGGTCCACCCGACGGAAATTTACGACGCGCTCCTGAATTTCGGGGCCTATGTTTTTCTCGCGTGGCTGTTCCGGCGCAAAAAATTCGACGGCCAGATTTTTGCAAGCTGCCTGCTTTGCTATGCCGTCACGCGCTCGTTCGTGGAATATTTTCGCGGCGATTACACGAGCCTGCACTACCACCTCGGCCTCACGCCGGCACAATGGGTCAGCGTGCCGATTTTTGTGGCCGGACTTGCGCTCGCGGCGATTCTTTCAAGGCGCGCGCCTGCGAAATGAAATCTCCAATTTTTCTCGCCGGGCCGACTGCGGTTGGAAAATCTGAAATCGCCCTCACGCTCTCGGAAAAAATCGGCGGCGAAATCATCTCCGCCGATTCCATGCAGGTCTATCGCGGTCTCGACATCGGCACGGCCAAGCCGTCGCCCGACGAACGCGCCCGCGTGCCGCACCACCTCGTTGACATCTGCGATTTGACGGAAAACTTTGATGCCGCACAATTCATCCGGCTCGCGCAAAAGGCGGTCGAAGAAATCCAGTCGCGGAATAAAACCCCGGTTTTCTGCGGCGGCACGGGGCTTTATTTCAAGGCTTTCTTGAGCGGTCTCGGTGAGGCGCCCGGCACCGACTCCGAACTCCGCGCCGTGCTGGAAGCTTTGCCGTTTGCAGAATTGCTGCGCGAATTGCGCGAGCGCGATCCGGCGGCTCATGACCAAATTGACAAACAAAATCCGCGCCGCGTCATCCGGGCCGTTGAAGTGATCCGGCTGACGGGAAAAAAGTTTTCCGAACAGCGCGCGGAATGGAAGTCCAAAGCCCAAAACCCAAAGCCCAAAGCCTTTTTTTGCATCACGCGACAGCCGGCGGATTTACACGCGCGCATCGACGTGCGCGTGGATGCGATGTTCGCGCGCGGGCTTGTGGACGAGACGCGTGAACTGCTCCGGCACGGCCTTGAACGGAACAAGACGGCGATGCAGGCCATCGGCTACCGGCAGGCGGTGGAACATTTGCGCGGCGCCCGCCCGCTTGCGGAAACGATCGGGCTGGTGAAGAGCCGCACGCGGCAGTTTGCGAAACGTCAACTGACGTGGTTCCGCCGCCAGCTTGACGCGGAATGGATTGAATTGAAGCCGGAGGAGCCGCCGGAAGAATGTCTGCTGAAAATTCAAAGATGCAGCACCTCCCTGGCGCCAATTTGATTTCAAGCGCCGTAATTCATGGAAATGGTTTGTCCGCCGCGACTCGATCCTGTTAAATCCTGCATCCGATGAAAATCGTCGTTTTAACCACGGACAATCGCGAGCATCATAGAAATTATCACCTGACCGCTCCTTATTTTGGACCCGCGCCGGAGGCATTGTTGCAAGGTTTTGCACAAATTCCGGAAGTGGAGATTCACGTGATGGCCTGCACCCAAAAAAAAATGCAATCTCCAGACAAACTGGCGGAAAACATCTGGTTTCACGTCCTGCATGTTCCGAAAATCGGCTGGCTGCGCACCCTATATCAAGGCTGTGTCCGCGCGACGCGAAAAAAGATCCGCGAAATCCAGCCTGACATCGTGCATGGTCAGGGCGCGGAGCGCGACTGTGCGATGGCCGCAATTTTTTCAGGGTTTCCAAATGTCGTGACAATACACGGCAACATGGCGGAACTGGCGCGGCTTTTTCCTGTGCGCATCGGAAGCTACGGCTGGCTGACCGCACGACTGGAAAATTTCGCGCTGCGGCGGACGGCTGGAGTTTTTTGCAACTCGGCCTACACCGAGGGTCTCGTCCGTCCGCGCGCCTGTCAAACGTGGCGCGTGCCCAATGCCCTGCGTGCGGATTTTTTTGAAGTGCCGCCAGGCGTCTTTGCCGCATCGCGCAAATGCATTTTGCTGAACGTCGGCGTAATCTCCGAACGAAAGAGGCAGTTGGAAATTCTTGACGTTGCCCAAAAACTCCGCCGGCAAAATTTGAAATTTGAGTTGCACTTCATCGGCAAGCTCAATCCGTCCGAGGCCTACGGCGCGCAATTTCTCAAGCAGATCAAGGTGCCGGCAGCCGAGGGCTGGGTGCGTCATTCGGGGGAAATGCCGACGGGTGAACTTATCCGCCATTTCGACTCGTCGGCGGGTCTCATCCATTTTCCTTCAGAGGAAGCGTTCGGGCTGGTAGTGGCAGAATCTTTGGCGCGCGGATTGAAATTTTTTGGTGCGCGGCTGGGCGGGATTACGGACATCGCCGCTGGCGCGGACGGCGCGGAACTTTTTGGCACGGACGATTGGGGTGGTTTGGAGAAGGCTGTTGCCGGTTGGATAAGAAATGGAAATCCAATTGCACCCGCCGCCGCCGGACAGATGCACGAAAAATATCATCCGCAAATCATCGCGCGTCGTCATCTGGAAATTTACCGCGAGATATTGAGCGCACATTTGTGAATTGTTTTGGCCGCGCCAATTTCATAACGTCGAGAAAATTTTATGGCCGAGACTTCCATTGCCGGACAACTCAATGAACAGGAGCGGCGCATTTTGACCGCTGCGGTCCGTGATGCTGCAAAAAAGCCGGATGTCGTTATGGAAGTCGGCACATGGCTCGGCGGCGGGAGCACGCTGCATTTTCTCCGCGCGTTGCACGAAAACGGCCAAGGACATCTTTGGGGCATCGAAGCCGACCGTGGCATTTACGAGCGGATGATCCAAAATATCCGCGATGCCGCGCCGGAAGCGGCGGCTCGATTCACGCCTGTTTTTGGCCGTTCACAGGAAGCCATTCCGCAATGGCTGTCCGAAAGGGGCGTGAAAGAAACGGTGGATTTGGTTTTTCTTGACGGCGGCGACAATCCGCTGGAGCAAATCACGGAATTCAAACTGCTCGCGGACCGGATTCCCATAGGCGGACGTTTGCTGGCGCACGATGCGAAATTGCGCAAAGGCAAATGGCTCCGTCCGTATCTTTCGCTGCTCGACAATTGGCGTGTGCAACTCCACGACGTTAGCGGCGAGGGTTTGCTGGAGGCGGTGAAATTGCGCGGGCATCCCGGCGCGGAAAGTTTGCGCGCGGCGGAGGCAAAATTATTTTTGCTGCGGCTCGATCCGGTCGAGGTGGCCGGCAGTTTGCTGCCCCGGCGAATTTGTGAAATCATACTGGGCGCGATGCCGGCGAAACTGATGCGGCGCGTGTCCCAAGGGCGAAAGTAAATCAATTTTGCCGTTTCGGAAGCGGCAGCCATTTACGCAATCGCGCCGCCGCGCGCCGCAGGATTCCGTGATTCCCCTCAAATGAAATGTAATGATATTTTTCCGCGAGCCGTTTGAGATCGGACGCTGATGGGCGGGTTGAGGCCAGTCTCACGCCGTCGCGGGACCATGGCAATTGCCGGAAGACGGCGGTTTCGGGATGGATGTTCTTGACATAGTGGCCGAGGGTTTCGTATTCGCTGAAGCGGTTGGTGCCGCCGCCGCCGAGGTTGCGCATGATTTTCCACGCCCAGTTTTCGTTACCGGGCAGGTTTTTCTCAATGGCCTGAAGCATCTCGCGCGCAATGGACTTGCGGACGATGATGTGTTGTGAGATGAAGGAAAATTCGCGCCGGGGATCGTGCCGGAACAGTTTCTTGTAGGTTTCAAAATAGGCATCGTGATTCTCCGTCGCTTCGGTGAAGATCATCCGGTTCTTTTCGTCAAAAAATTCCAGCGGGCGCAATGGCACTGTGTCTGCATCCCAAATCAGATAGTGGTCGTCCTCGATGTTTTGAAGCGCGAAGGCGAATTTCAAGAACTGCTGAAAATACCATCCGGCTCCCTGCGGAAAACCCGGTTCGTTTAGTGCGCGCAATCGGGCCAGGGTCATGCCTGGAATCAAGGTGTCTTCGTCCATCAGCCTGACGTCTGCGCCGAGGGTTTTGGCAAAGCGGGAAAAATTGGTGCGCGCGGTGATGACGTGCAGTTGTTTGAACGGCACAAACTGCCGCAGATTTTGCGCCGCCAGTGCAAGCGTGCGCAAATCCTTGAGGCGGCTGGCGGTGACTATGTCGAGAGGCTGGCGGCGCAGGTCATGCATAGTCTTTGGTGGTGAAGTTTGAACGGCTTCGCTTCACCGGATGCTATCATACCGTCGTGTCAGCGCGATTCAATTTTTAAGGGGGATCAAACAATTCGGTTGCCGTCGGCGTGGATTTGATTAAGTTAAGAGTTCAAAATTTGGATGAACAACTCCTCCGCCATTTTAAGAACGCTGGTGGTCTATGCAATCTGCGTGCCGCTGGCGATCTGGCTGGGCTATATGCTGACCTCCTTGGAGGATTTTTCACGCTCGACGTTCATTGAGGCGGGCATTTTCATGGTGGTCTTGACCTTTCCCCTGCTGTTGCGCTGGCATTACATCCTGCTGATCGTGACCATAAATTTGAGCATGACGGTGTTTTTCCTGCCGGGCAGGCCCCCGCTATGGATGCTCATGCTGGTTTTAAGCCTGGGCATTTCCGTGTTGCAGCGCACCTTGAACAGGGGAATGCACTTTATCTCCGCACCACGGCTGGCGTGGCCGTTGATTTGCCTGGCGGCGGTGGTGCTGGTCACCGCCAAGCTCACGGGCGGCATCGGTTTGAATTCCTTCGGTAGCGAAGAAGTGGGCGGCAAGAAGTATTTTTTTGTGCTTGGCGGCATCCTGGCCTACTTCGCCCTGACGGCACGCCGGATTCCGCCTGAAAAGGCCGGGCTTTACATCGCCCTGTTCTTCCTGCCCCAGTGCCTAGGTGCGGTGGGAGACTTGGTTTCGGTGCTTCCTTCGTCATTCAACTTCATCTATTGGTTAATTCCGGCCAATAACTATATGTTGGGTGAAACAGAACAGGGCGCAAGCGGTTTCCGCTATAACGGTCTGGTCGGACTGGCGGTGGGCGTTTTTTTGTTAATGCTGGCCATATATGGCATCCGAGGCATTTTCATGTCGGGCAAACCATGGCGTCCGGTGCTGTTTGTCGGCTTCAGTTCCCTGGTGCTGCTGGGGGGGTTCCGATCCATGGTGCTGTATTTAGCCATCATTTTTTGCATCCAGTTTTATCTGGAGGGGATGCACCGCACAAAATTGCTGCCGAGGTTCGCGTTCATCGGGCTGCTGGCCGCCGGACTGATGGTGCCCTTTGCCCAGCATTTGCCCTATGCCGCCCAGCGTGCGCTTTCCTTTCTGCCGGTGACAGTGGATGCGCAGGCCAGGGCGGAGGCAGAAGATTCGGCGGACTGGCGTTTTCAAATCTGGCAGGCCGAGCTTCCGCAGGTGCCGCAATATCTGCTGTTGGGCAAGGGCTACGCCATCTCCCCGCTGGATTTTGAATTTGTGGCAAGCAAGGGGTTCCATGTTTTTTCGGCGGATGAAAGCGGCTCTGCGGTGGCGGGTGATTACCACAGCGGCCCCCTTTCGGTGGTGATACCGTTCGGCATCTGGGGCGTCATCGCATTGCTATGGGTATGGGCGGCCGGCGTCCGGGCGCTGTATGACAACTTGCGGTATGGCGAGGAGTCGCTGCGAACCGTCAACAGGCTTCTGCTGGCCTTGTTCTTGGGGCACATCCTGATGTATTTATTCATATTTGGATCGCTGGAAGGCGACACAATTGCATTTGCCTCCCTGCTTGGATTGAGCGTCAGCCTGAACGGCGGCATCCGCCGCCCCATGATCGAGAGGGTCAAACCCGCCGCGACTGAATTCGCGCGCCCGCGACTGCAAGCGGTGTTTCAACGGTGAACGCGGCCTGCACTCCGTGTCCTACGCTCCTTGAAACCCAAACTGCTCATCGTGGAACTGTGGGGCCTGGGCGACCTCGTCATCGCCACGCCTTTTCTGCGCGCCGCCGCTGACAAGTTCGACGTCACCCTGCTGGCCAAGCCCTACGCGCTGGATCTGCAACCCCGCCTCTGGCCCGGCGTCATGGTCGCGCCCTTCAACGCGCCGTGGACCGCCTTCAAGGGCAAATACCGTTTCTGGCGCTGGCCGGTCCTGGAAATCATCCGCCTGCGCCACAGGCTGGCCGCCGGGAACTTTGAATACGGCCTCTCCGCACGATGGGATCCGCGCGACCATCTGCTCCTGAAAACCTTCGGCGTCAAAAACCGCCTCGGCTTCCCGCGCGTCCACAGCCGGATCTTCCTCACCCAGCCGCTCGCGCGCCCGGAACCGGAGGCGCACCGCTACGAATCCTGGCGCGTCATCGCCCGCGCACTGGGCATGGAACTGCCGCCGCGTGAAAACATTTCAATCCCCGCCCCGCGCGGCGGCAGGACGGTTCTCATCCACACCGGCGCAGGGCAGACCGTCCGCGTCTGGCCGCTGGAAAAATACAGCAACCTCGCGGAGCACCTGCGCAAAAAGAATTTCCAGGTCCAGGTCGTCTGCGATGCCGACCAGCGCGGCTGGTGGCTGAAGGCGGGGGAAAAGGATGCCGCCACCCCGTCCACGGTCGCGGAACTGATCCGCTTCATGGACGATGCCGGTGCGTTCATCGGCAACGATTCCGGCCCCGGCCATCTTGCGGCGTTCTGCGGCGTGCCAACCTTCACGCTGTTCGGCCCGCAACTGCCCGAATGGTTTGCGCCGCTGCATCCGGCGGCGGAATGGATTGAGGGCCGGGCCTGCCCCTACAAGCCCTGCTCGGATTACTGCCGGTTCCCGACGCCGTTCTGCCTGTGGAACATCGGCGAGGAGGAGGTTGTTGGCCGTGTCGGAAAATTTCTGGAAGCTCAACTGTCCAACAGGACGTGACAATTATTGCTTTTTACTTGTGGCAAACCTTTGGATTATTTTTCTTCCCAGTGCAATGCCCGGCTTTTCAACCAGATGATGAATGAGCCACGCGATTAAAAATGTCCCGACGAGCGTGGCTGCCGTCAGGATCAGAACACGAGTTGATGCTGACAACTTCAAAGCTGCGGGTTGTGAGAACAACCATCCTCCAAAAATAGAGATGAAAAATCCATGCACTAGGTAAATGGAATAGGATATGTCAGCCGTAAACCGAGTTGCCCTGTTTCCGAGCAGGAATTTTAAAGCGTTCCGACCACACATCACCAGAGACTCGCTGTCATGGCTCGTTGAAGTGGCCAGAAATATCGTTCCCATTGCCGCCATGATAAAAATACCATGCACAATGCGCATCGTGAACATGGCGGCCAAAAGAATCTGCAAAAGGGATTCAAGCGGTCGCCGTCGCCATTCAATGATTGCGCTGGCGGTCAACATGCCGATTAAAAATTGAGGCGCTTTCAATGGCAGAAAAGATGGCAGCGGATAAGCTGAATTCCCCAGATAAATATCGGTCAATCTTTTTAGCGCCAGACCCACGGCAAAAATGAGCAGGGCCGCCGTTATCGGGCGTAATCGGCGGAAAAGATACAACCACAGCGGGAACATCACATAGAACTGCATTTCCAAACTGATGCTCCAATCAGGCAACAACGAGGACATGACGTAGTTTGGAAACAGCCCGAAAAGGAAAGTCGCGTGCATCAAAAAATTTGAAAAACTTTGATCAATTGCAAAAGGAAGGTCGCTGGCATAGTTCAGCAAATGGAGTCGTTCATAGCCTTCATATGAAGGTCGCAAGAGTGCAAATGAGACCAATAATACCAGATAATAAAGTGGTGCTATCCGGAAAAAGCGCCTGATATAGAATTTGAAGGTTGTGTTCCATTTTTCCGGGGGTTCCGAGGACTCTCGCTGATGTGCCAGGTAAAACATTAGAAATCCGGAAACCAACATGAATATATCAACGGCGATTTTAGGGTCAGGCAAGGATATGCCAGGCCAGCCACCCCAAATCATACAGTGAGCAAGCAAAACCCAAAGCGCTGCCCCACCCCGGATTCCATCCAAAAAATTCAAGTGGTCAGTTTTTTTCGGGAGAGCCATTGATGAAACAGCGGGTTGGTTCATGGCGGTAAATGATTTTTTCTTTGGTTCGATCAAGTGTGAAGCTTTTCGACGACGTAAAACGTAAGGCCTTTGATTTCGCGAGAGGAGAAATCAACCTCGTTTGCGCTCCAGAAAAACGTTTGCCTGTCCATTCTTTGGAATTGCAGATGGATCAAAAGCCTGAACGGTGTCTGTATTGACATGTTCGTGACGCAAAATCATTTCACCATCGTATCGTTTGACATCAATCAATTTGAAAATGTCCGCCATGGATTGACCCCGCCATCCGAGCCAGTCCATGTGGATTTCCAACGCCAGTTTTGGGGCGCGGGACAGCAGATTGCCGCATCCTTTCAAAACTTCCATTTCATATCCTTCAACATCTATTTTGACGACATCAAACGGTCCGTGCTCTTTGTCCAGCATATCGCCGGTCACCGCCGGCACTTCAATCAAATCAGTTGTCTCCTGGTTGGCCGCATTGGAATTCTCATTGACCACGTTTGAATTATGCGACGGAAAAATTTTCACCGTGCCCGGAACATCGCTGCACGCCGCATGAATGAATTTCAAGTTTGAGAATGAACGGTTTAATCCCAATTGCGCGTGGTCAATCATCGCATTTTGAGGGTGCGCCTCCACGCTCAAGACGCGACCTTCCGGCCCGACAAATTTTGAAAGCAACATTGCGGTAAAACCGTGGTGCGATCCAATTTCCAAAACCTGGTCGCCTTTTTTCACAAGTTTCCGCAAGGCGCGGAATTCCCCAAATTTTGCCCATTGTTCCTGTTCATACCATGTCTTGGCGTCGGCATTCGCGATCCACATTCGAAACGATGCCTCCGGGAAATTAAAGTCCCGGATAAATGGGGCAAATGTCTTGAGAGCAGAGGTGCGTCGCAGTGAATATCCAAACTTGCCCAGAAATTTTTGAACCAGTTGTTTCATGTGATTTGACAGGAATTTATTTCCGGCTCATTTT
>CAYPTV010000028.1:0-13995 GCA_964413505.1 uncultured Bifidobacteriaceae bacterium
CGATTTACGACACGATGCAATATCTCACCTGCGACGTGAACACTTACTGCGTCGGGCAGGCGGCGAGCATGGGCGCGGTGCTGCTGGCGGCTGGCACGCACGGCAAGCGTTACGCGCTGCCGAACGCGAACATCATGATCCATCAGGTGCTGGGCGGCGCGGAAGGCCAGGCGAGCGACGTGGAGATCCGCGTGAAGTATATGCTGAAATTGAAACAGCGCCTGAACGCGATTTTGTCGAAGCACACGGGCAAGCCGGTGGAGCAGGTGGAGCGCGATTGCGACCGCGACAATTTCATGTCCGCCGACGAGGCGAAGGCTTACGGCATCGTGGATCACGTCGTGCAGTCGCGGAAGGAAATCCCCGGCGGAATGGAAAAGGCGGCGGTGATTGCGTGAGAGATAAAATTGCAAAAATGAAAGGGCAATTTGCAAACCTTTCTTCTGCCCCGGCATTCTGCTAGAAAGCACCCATGCGAACGCTGGACAAAAATCTGCTGGAGACGGCCACGAAACGGCTGGTGACGGAATTTCAGCCGGAACAGGTCTGGCTGTATGGTTCGCACGCCTGGGGCAGTCCGCATGATGACAGCGACGTTGACCTTCTGGTTGTCGTGTCGGACAGCGCCGAATCCCCCATCCGCCGCTCGCAGCGGGCGCACCGGTGTTTGCGCGGATTGCAAATGCCCAAGGATATTTTGGTTGAAACCCGGCAGGAAGTTGACCGCGTCAAGGAACTCCAGACTTCGCTTGAAAATGCAATTTTGAGCCGTGGCCGAAGGCTTTATGGCTGACGTGCGTGCAACTGAAGCGCAGGCGTGGATGGTCAAGGCGTGGCGCGATTTGGAAACTGAGCGGCGCGCGGCGCGCGGCGAACCGCCTTTTTATGACATCGCCGTTTATCACTGCCAGCAGTCGGCGGAGAAAGCCGTGAAAGCATTTCTGGTTTTTCACGGAAAGCCTTACGAGAAAACTCACGACATCGAAGTGCTGGCTGATTTGGCGGGTGAGATTGATTCGAGCTTCAGCAAATTGGCGGACGCCGCCGATGCGCTGACTCCCTATGCCACGCGGTTTCGTTATCCCAACGCCACTTTTGCCGTCGAACCCAAGCCCGCCGAATTCAACGAAGCGTTGCAATACGCCGAATTGATTTATAATTTCGTGCTGAACGTGCTTCCGCCAGAAGCAAAACCTAAATCATAAATTTATATGGCCCGCCCGACCAACATCACGATGTGCAGTTTCTGCGGCAAGTCGCACGCGGAAGTCCGCAAGCTCATCTCCGGGCCGGGCGTCTATATCTGCGACAACTGCATCATCCTTTGCAAAAACGTCCTCGACCGCGAGCTGCAGGTTCAGGCCGAGAAAAAGCAGCCGAAGTTCACCGTGCCAAAACCGGCGGAAATCAAGCGACAGCTTGACCTTTATTGCATCGGGCAGGAACCGGCGAAAAAAACCCTGGCCGTCGCCGTCCACAATCATTACAAGCGAATCAAACCCAACCCGGCGGAAAAGGAATCCGGCAAGTCCGCTGCAATTGACCCGCACGCCGGGGTTGAAATCGAGAAGAGCAACATCTTGATGATCGGGCCGACGGGTTCGGGCAAAACATTGCTCGCGCGCACGCTGGCGAAAATTCTCGACGTGCCGTTCGCGATTGCCGACGCGACGACGTTGACCGAGGCCGGCTACGTCGGCGAGGACGTGGAAAATATTATTCTACGCCTCCTGCAAAATTCCGATTACGACGTGAAGCGCGCGCAACGCGGCATCGTCTACATTGACGAGATTGACAAGATTGCCCGCCGGTCGGAAAGCGCTTCCATCACACGCGACGTGAGCGGCGAAGGCGTGCAGCAGGCATTGTTGAAAATCCTCGAAGGCACCATCTGCAACGTCCCGCCGCAGGGCGGACGCAAACATCCGCAGCAGGAATACATCCGCGTGGACACGACGGACATTTTGTTCATCTGCGGCGGCGCGTTCACCGGCCTTGAAAAGATCATTCAACGCCGCCTCGGCCGGCACACGATGGGTTTCAGCGCGATTGGCGAGGCGCATAAAACTTCCTTGCACGCCGCGCGCGACGAAATGTTGTCGCATGTCGAGCCGGAAGATTTGCTGAACGCCGGATTCATTCCCGAATTCGTCGGGCGGTTGCCGATCGTTACGACGCTCGCCGAATTGACCGAGGACCAGATGGTTTCCATTTTGACGGAGCCGAAGAACGCGCTGACGAAACAATTCGCCAAGCTCATGGCGATGGAAGGCGTGGAGTTGGAATTCACGCCCGACGCCTGCCGCGAACTGGCGGCGCAGGCGCTGAAAAAAGGCACGGGCGCGCGGGCGTTGCGCGGGCTGATTGAGAAGCTGATGCTCGATGTGATGTTCGACGCGCCGGACAACGCCAGCATCGCCCACGTCAAGATCACGCGCGCCGTCGTGCGCGGCGAGAGCCAGCCGATTGTGCGCCGGAAGCAGGACGCAGAAGCGGCGTGAACCTTTGTTTGTAAAAGCAGCTTGCGAACAAACCTCGGTTATTTACACTTCGACAATGTTGGAATCTCTAACAGCAGTTGGGATTCTCATCCTGTTTCTTGTGCCCGGCTAACTTCCCATCTTTGTCGGTTTTAATCTTCGTGCCAGGAAGCAGGCCGAAAATGCTCAGCACAGTGCAATCACTGGTGCAAGCTTATACAAGCCAAACCAAACCTTAAAAAAGCATAATGCTGTCCGGTGGCCGATCTCCCGGTGGCCGCGTTATGTGAAAATGAGCCTGATCATAAGTGGCAGCCATACCCACGCAGGAAGCCATCTGCAAACATCTGCAATGCCAGCCGGGGGACATTTTGGAATACCGGGCGAAGGACGTAAACCGTTGAACCGTTGAATTGTTGCATCGGATTAGGGGTTGCACTCGCAGCCGATTCAACGATGTAACAATTCACGATGTAACAATCCCATCCCAACTACACGATTGCCAAAATGACGGGCGCAGTTCATTTTTACGGGCTTAAAATGAACCGTGAAGCATTGGACAAGTTTTTCGAGCGCGGAATCCTGGCGCTCGTGCTGGCCATACTGGTCTTCGGGCCGCTGGCGATGGGCGCGGTGGACGCGTGGGCGTTTCTCGTCGTCCAGGGATTGACGGTGGGCGTGATGGTTTTGTGGGGCGCGCGGCTCTGGTTCAGCCGCAAGCCGCAACTGCTCTGGCCGCCGATCTGCTGGGTGGTGCTGGCGTTCACCCTTTACGCCGTCGTGCGTTATTTGACGGCGGACATCGAGTATGTCGCGCGGCTGGAAATGATCCAGGTGGTGATGTATGCGTTTTTGTTTTTTGCCATCGTCAACAATTTATACCGGCAGGAATTTTCGCAGGTCATCAGCTTCACGCTGGTTTTGCTGGCGGCGGGAATTTCGCTGTATGCGGCCTGCCAGTATTTGAGGCATTCAACCCGGGTCTGGAATTTCACGTCGCCGTATTTGGGCCGCGCTTCGGGCACCTACTTTTCGCCGAACGACTTCGCGGGGTTTCTGGAAATGATCCTGCCGCTGGCGGTCGCCTACATCCTGGCGGGGCGGATCAAACCGGTGACGCGGATTGTGCTTGGCTACGCGGCGCTGGGTGTGATGTTTGGAGTGGTGGTTACTTTTTCGCGCGGCGGATGGACGGCTTGCGGCGTGGCGTTGCTGGCGTTGCTGGGGATTTTGATTTTCCACCGCAACCACAGGATTCCGGCGCTGCTGCTGCTGGTTGTATTGGCCGGCGGCGGAACATATTTCACAAAGAATTATCTGGAGAAGTCGCTGTCCTACATGAACCGCGTCGAGGGAACGCTGGACAGCAGCGAGGACAAGCTGGATTTCCGGCGCGGCATGTGGGCGGCGGCGGAAAGGATGTGGCTGGACAATTTCTGGTGCGGCGTCGGCCCGGCGCATTATGACTATCGCTTCCGGCAATATCGCCCGGAACAAATTCAGGCGCGGCCTGACCGCGCGCACAACGATTACCTCAATTTGCTTGCCGACTGGGGAACGGTTGGCGGAATCATCGTGCTGTCCGGCATGACGGTTTTTGTCATCGGCCTGCTGCAGACGCGCAATCACGTCCGCCGGGCGGAAAAGGATTTTGGCGGGGGACAGAGCAACCGTCTCGCGTTTTTTCTCGGCGGATCCACGGCGCTGTTCGCGCTGGCCGTCCATTCCGTCGTGGATTTCAACCTGCACATCCCGGCGAACGCGATCCTCGGCGTGACGCTGCTCGCCCTGTTGAGCAGCAACCTGCGGTTCGCCACGGAGAGCTACTGGCTGAACATCCGGCTGCCGATGAAAATCCTGGTGACCGCCGCGCTTGCCGCCGGCGTGGCTTACCTAGGCTGGCAGGAATGGCGTCGCGGCCGCGAGCAATTCTGGCTGGCGCGGGCGGGGCAGTCGCCGGTTCCTTTTCCCGACCGTGCGGAGTTTCTGGAAAAGGCGTTTGACGCCGAGCCGATGAATTTTGAGACGTCTTACGAAATTGGCGAGGCGTATCGGGTCCAAAGCTTCGAAGGCGGGAACGATTACGCGGCGCTGGCGCGAACGGCGCTGGGCTGGTATTCGCGCGGCATGGAACTGGACCGTTTTGAAGGCTACAATTATATGCGCTACGGGATGTGCCTCGACTGGCTGGGACTTCACGACGAGGCCGGGGAATACTTCCAGCGCGCCGAGGCGCTTGATCCCAACGGCTATTTCACCATCGCCAACTTCGGCTGGCATTATGTGCAGACCGGAGATTACGCGGCGGCCAGGTCATGTTTTGAGCGCTCATTGCGGATCGATTGGCAAATGGAAAACGTCCTCGCCCGTTCCTATCTCCAAATTGTCGAGCAAAATCTGGCGGAAAAGGCGTCCGGCAACGCTGTTTTGCCCGCAGGTTTTTGAAGGTAAAAACAGGGAAAAATCAGGTTGACATTCGACGGCCTAACCTTATATTGTTCTGCGGATAGGGAAAAACTAAAAAATTGTTATGAAATACATTCAAGCTTTGTTTTCTGCGGTAGCATGCGCTGCTGTCATGGCGTTCACCTCCACTGCATCGGCCCAAGACGTCAAACAGGGCGTCGTGACCGTTGTCCGCATTCATGGCGAGGCAAGATATTCCGCCGGCGACAATGTCTGGCATCCGGTGATGCCTGGCACCACCTTGAGCGACAACGACGTCATCCAGTCCGGTGCCAATTCGACGGTGGACTTGGTCTTGGCTGAAAAGGTAGCGCGAGTCGGCTATCAATCAACGGCTGGATCGCCGATTGGTGGTTCAGTCACCATCGCGGGCCTTCCTGTCACGCCCATAAATGCCGGCCAATCCACGCCGGAACAAAACATAATCCGTCTGCAACCCGACACGACGCTTGCCATAGACAAGTTCACTTTCACACAAACGGGTGCTGACACCGTCAGCGACACGGAACTGGATTTGCGCTCTGGAAATGTATTCGGCAACGTCAAGAAAATTTCCGCCGAGTCAAAATATCTGATCAAGATGCCGACCGGTGTTGCCGGCGTTCGTGGCACGGCCTTCCTGCTCGGAGCCAATGGTGACGTGACGGTGCTTTCAGGTTCCGTCGTGGTTTCCGGCATTGGAGCCAACGGCCAGGTCTATACGACGGTTGTTGCTGCGGGAGACCAATTCAATCCGCAGACCGGTCAAGTGACCCGTCTGACTCCTCGGTCACTGGTTGCTGCAATACGCGATGCAACCGCGATTGTCATAGCGATTCATGAAACCGTCACCGTCGTGGAAACACCCACTATCAACGGTTATACGCCCATCATTGATGTATCCCCGACTTCCGGTCATTCAGGAACATTTGTGGGTAATCGTTAATCTTTAATTTTTCAAAAAAGCCAGCGCAGCCTTGAGTTGCGCTGGCTTTTTGTTTAATCCCATGGTGTGACGCTCAAGCCCATCAAACGCGCGCCGGTGATTCTGACCGTCACCGTCCTTGCGCTCGTCTGCGGCCTCCGGCTGCTGCGGCTGGATTTTTTGGAGCGGCCGGAATGGATGACCTACGATTTGCGTGCGAAGGCCGCGCTCCATTTTTCCGCGCCCGTCGCGACAAATCTTGCCCTGGTCGCGCTTCAGGACTCCAGCATCGTCGCAGTGCAAAACGGATCGCTCGGTTTTCATTTCGGGCTTGCATGGCCACGCCAGGTCTATGGCCGGCTCGTCGAGGAACTTTCGGCGCAGGGCGCAAAAGCCGTTGCATTCGACGTGCAATTCGAGGAATTACGCCCCGACCATCCGGCCGTTCAAATGGCCGACGGCAGTCTCGTGGAATCCGACGACTATTTCGCACTTCAAATGCGCCTCGCCACCAATGTCATCCTTGCCACGACCGCCGACGCGCCGCTGCCGGAATTGTTCGCCACCAACGCGCTCGCGCCCGGTGACATTTCGACCGAGAAGGATTCCGACGGCGTCCTGCGCAGCGTCAAAGCTTTCCGCATTTACCGCAAGTGGCATCCGCTTTTCGAAAAGGCGGCGGACGACTACGGCGTGGATTTGAGCAGCGCGAAGATTGTGCCCGGCAAAATCATTTTGTCGCAGACCGGCACGACAAACATTTTTCCAATTTCCGTGGACGCGGAAAATAATTTTTCGCTCGCCGATTTTGTCGGCGACAAATTGCCGCCCGGCGTCGCGCCCAAGGCCAAAGCTTTCACTGACGAGCGCGTCTGGCAAATGGGGATCGTTCTCGCCGCGCAGGAATTGAAGCTCGATCTGGCGAACGCGGAAATTGACCTGCCGCGCGGGAAAATCATTTTGCGCGGACCGAACGGAATTGAGCGGACAATTCCCGTTGACCGCGACGGGTTTTTTTATGTTGATTGGCGGTTGAAGCCGAACGACCCGCATTTGCTGGAAGCACCGGTTGAAAGTCTGCTCTGGCAGGATAAGCAGCGGCTTTCCGGGGAAACAAACGGCCTGACCGACGCCTTTCGCGGCAAGCTCGTCGTCGTCGGCTCGACGGCGCAAGGCAACAACCTGACAGATCGCGGCGCAACGCCTCTGGAAAAGGATACGTTTCTCGTCACCAAGCACTGGAACATCGCCAACTCCGTCATCACCGGCCAGTTTGTCCGCCGCGCGTCACTGCCGCTGGAAATCGCGCTCATCATTTTTCTCGGCCTGCTCACGGCGTTTCTGACGTGGCAGTTGCGCGCGTTCGCGGCGGCGGGCGCGACGTTACTGCTCGCGGCGATTTACACCGCCATCGCGTTTTTTGCGTTCGTGAAATTCCGGTTCTGGCTGCCGCTCGTTTTTCCGCTGGCCGGCGCGATGCTGGTGGAGCACCTGATGCTCGTCGTTTATCGCGTCGTGTTTGAAGAAGGCCAGAAGCGCCACGTCAAAACCGTCTTTTCAAAAATCGTCTCGCCCGATGTCGTCAACGAATTGCTGCAACTGGAAAAACTTTCGCTCGGCGGCGGACGGCAGGAGATCACGGTCTGGTTTTCCGACGTGCGCGGTTTCACGCAGTTCACCGACGAAAGCCAGGCGAAGGCGCTGGAATTCATCCGCGAGCAGAATCTTGCCGGCGCGGAGGCCGAGGCCGCCGTCAATGACGAGGCGCACGAAACACTCGCCACCGTGAACCTCTACCTCGGAGCGGTCGCCGATGCCATCAAGCGGCACAAAGGCACGCTCGACAAATACATCGGCGACTGCGCGATGGCTTTTTGGAACGCGCCCGTGCCGAATCCGAAACACGCCGCCGATTGCGTGCGCGCCGCGATTGACGCGCAGCGGGCGATTTACGAATTGAATCTCAAGCGCGTCGAGGAAAACCAGAAGCGCGAGCTGGAAAACATGATGGGCGGTGGCGACGGGCGTCCGAAACCCAGGCTGGCCATCCTGACGCTCGGCAGCGGCATCAACACCGGCATGGCCACGGTCGGCTTGATGGGATCGAACGAGCATCTCTTGAATTACACCGTCTTTGGCCGCGAAGTGAACCTTGCCAGCCGGCTCGAAGCCGTTTCCGGTCGCAGCCGCATCGTCATCAGCGAGGCGACTTACAAGCATTTGCTGCGCGACGACGCGGAACTGGCGGCGACTTGTGTCGCGCTGCCGCCGGTGAAGGTGAAGGGAATTGTCGCCGAAATAACAATTTATGAGGTGCCGTGGCGTCCGCCCGGCGCATCGCCGTTTGACGAGGAGCTTTTCTCCTCCACCAAGCCCGGCGAAGGAACGTCGTTCACCGGCATCATCCAGCGCGAGAGCAATTGAATAATTAGTTTTTAATTTTGGATTTTTAGTTTTTAATTGGGCAAATGCGAACCGCGATTTATCCCGGCAGTTTCGACCCGCTCACCAACGGCCATCTGGACGTGGTGCAGCGCGCGGCGAAGCTGTTCGACCGCGTCGTCGTGGCCGTGGCGAAAAATGAGGGCAAAAAACCGCTCTTCACGCTCAACGAACGGCTCGCGCTTGTGAAGCAGGCGGTGAAACACCTGCCGAATGTGGAGGCCGACACGTTCGACATTTTGCTGGTCGAATATGTCGCGAAGCAGAAGGCGCAGGCGATCTTGCGCGGGCTGCGCGCCGTTTCCGACTTTGAGTTCGAGTTCCAGCTCGCGCTGATGAACCGCAAGCTGGACGAAAAAATCGAGACGATTTTCATGATGCCCAAGGACACCTACACGTTTTTAAGCTCGCGCATCGTCAAGGAAATCGCGCGGCTCGGCGGCGACGTGGGGGCGTTTGTGCCGGCGCATGTCCAGACGGCCTTGATTAAAAAATTGAAGCCGCGAAAATAGTTTTTAATTCTTAATTTTAAGTTTTTAGTCGGCAGCCCCGGCCAAGCTGTTCCTTGCTTAAACTAAAAGATTCAAAACTAAAAATTTATGCTTACCGTCAACCTTCGCCATTTGGAAACGCGCAATCTGGCTTTGCGCGGCGAATTGCCGCTGGTGGAACTGGACCTGGACGTGCGCGATGAATTGATTCATGTCACGCAGCCGGTCGAATACGACATCGGAGTTGAAAGGCTGGACGACGCAATTCTGGTTCACGGCGAATTGCGCGTCGCGCTCGAATGCGAGTGCGTCCGCTGCCTGAAAAAATTCAGCCGCAGGCTGGATTTGGACAATTGGACGCTGCATCTGCCGTTGACGGGCGACGAAAAGGTGTCCGTAAAGAACGATTGCGTGGACTTGACGCCGTTCTTGCGGGAAGATATTCTCCTTGAGTTTCCGCAGCATCCGTTATGCAGGCCGGATTGCGGCGGGTTGAAACCGAAAGCCGGCAAGTCCAAAAAAAACGCAGGTGAAAAAGAATTGAAATCGTCAGCGTGGGCTGAATTGAACAAACTAAAACTGTAATTTTGAATTGATTTTATGGGCGTCCCAAAACGTAAACCTTCGAAAAGCCGGATGCGTCAGCGCCGCGCTTACAACAGCGTGCTGGCATTGCCGCAGGTCGGCAAATGTCCGCAATGCGCCGAGCCATACATCCCACACCGCGTCTGTCCGGCGTGCGGCTTTTACAAAGGACGCCAGGTTTTGACCGTCACGGCAGGCGCGTAAATAATTTTTAGTTCTTAATTTTTGATTTTAAGTTTTGACCGGAAGCGGTTCGCTGCTTCAACTAAAAACTAATCATTAAAAACTAAAAATTAATTTTTATGCGAATCGCAGTGGATGTCATGGGCGGCGACCACGGTTGCGGGGTCGTCATAGCGGGCGCAAAGCTGGCGCTCGATGCCAACAAAAAAATCACCGCGCTTTTTCTCGTAGGCGACCAGGCCGCAATCCACGCCGCGCTGCCGCCGCGCGGCTTCCGCGACCATCGCGTCAAGGTCATCCACACCAGCGAAGTGGTGACGATGGACGACAAGCCGGTCGTCGCGCTTCGCAAGAAAAAAGATTCCTCAATCGCCCGCGCCGCCGAACTTGTCCGCGACGGCGAGGCGGACGCGCTTGTTTCACTCGGCAATACCGGCGGCATTTTCGCGGCGGCCACGTTCAAGGTCGGCAGGATTGACGGCGTGGACCGCGGCTGCATCGCCACGGTCATTCCGCGCCAGGGAAATGAATTTGTCCTGCTCGACGCCGGCGCGAACGTCGAATGCAAGCCGTTCCACCTCGCGCAATTTGCCGTGATGGGAAATATTTTTTCTCGTGAAGTTTTGGGCCGCAAAAATCCGCGCGTCGGCGTCTTGAGCATCGGCACCGAGGAATCCAAGGGCAATGACCTTTCGCTCGCGGCGTTCAAGCTTTGCCAGAAGCTCGATTTGAATTTCATCGGCAACGTCGAGGGGCATGATTTGTTCAAGGATCACGTGGATGTGGTCGTTTGCGACGGATTTGTCGGCAACATCGTTTTGAAAACTTCCGAAAGCCTCGCGGTCGCGATGTTTTCGATGCTCAAGCGCGAACTGATGAGCAACGCAAAATCGCAGATCGGCGCGTTTCTGGCGAAGGACGCCTTTCTGGCGATCCGCAAGCGCATGGATCCGGAGGTTCACGGCGGTGCGCCCCTGCTCGGGTTCAACGGCATGGTGTTCAAGGCGCACGGCTCCGCGCGCGAACGCGCTGTCGCCAGCGCTCTGCGCGTGACGGCGGAGGCGTTGCAGCATGAAGTCAACAAAGCCATCGCCATTGAAATTGCGCGCGCGAATGAAAAATTGTCCGCAGCGGAAATGTCCGTTCTCGCATGAAAACCAAGTTCAAAAATCCGCGCGCCAAGCACGATTTTCAGGGCCGCCCCTGTTCCATCACCGGCGTCGGCTCGTATGTGCCGGAAAAAATCCTGACGAACGCCGAACTGGAAAGAATGGTCGAGACCTCGGACGAATGGATTACCTCGCGCACCGGCATCAAGGAGCGGCGCATCGCCGCCGTGAATGAATTCACCTCCGACCTCGCCGCAAAAGCCGCGTCGCGCGCGATGAAAATGGCCTGCGTCACCGCCGACCAGATTGACCTCATTATTGTCGCCACGCTCACGCCGGATATGCCGTTTCCTTCGACCGCATGTCTCGTGCAGCGCAAAATCGGCGCGGCTCGCGCGGCTGCATTTGACATCGAGGCCGCGTGCTCCGGTTTCATTTACGCGCTGGAAATCGGCCAGCAGTTTATTTTGTCGCGCAGCTATGAAACAGTTCTTGTCATCGGCGCGGAAAAACTTTCTTCAATCGTAAATTGGAAAGACCGCAACACCTGCGTCCTTTTCGGCGACGGCGCGGGCGCGGCGATTTTGCAGCACCGCGAAGATTCCCACGGCTTGCTCACTGCCGTCATGGGCGCGGACGGCAACAAGGCGGATTTGCTTTCGATGCCCGGCGGCGGCAGCGCGTGCCCGGCCACGGCGAAATCCGTCGCGGACGGCCTGCATTTTCTCCGGATGGATGGCAAGGAGACTTTCAAGAACGCCGTGAACGCTATGGTTTCCGCCGCAAACGAGGCGATGCGTCGCTGTGACGTTGACATCACAAAAATCAAATGCGTGATTCCGCACCAGGCAAACCAGCGCATCATTGACGCCGTCGGCGACCGGCTTAAAACGACGCCGGAGCAATTGTTTGTCAATTTGCACAAATACGGAAACACCTCCGCCGCGTCCGTGGCGATTGCGCTGGACGAAGCCGTTGCCGCCGGAAAGGTTTCGCGCGGCGATTTGATTCTGCTTGTCGTGTTTGGGGCCGGTTTGACGTGGGGTGCGGCGGTGATTGAATGGTGAACGTTTTATGGGGTCGCATTGTCTAATTTGACGATTGGCCAGAGCGTGCTAGTGTAACTTTGATTTATGAGCGCAAGAAAAATTGGCAGTATTGATACTCCGAAACATCAGGTGACGGTTGAAGGCCGCCAGTCGCGGCTGGAACTTTCCACCGACGCGGTTTCCGTCCACAAAAGCGGCATCGAATTCCGCAGCCCGACTCCCTTCAATGAATGGACGGAAATGACCGTCGCCCTGCAATCGCCGCACGACGGCAGCCGGCTCCAGTGCAGCGGCGTCGTCATCGCCTGTTCCGGCAACAAGCACGCCGGCTACCGCGTTTCAATGGTGTTCACGCACATCTCCGAGCAGGCGCAATCGCGGCTCAATTCCATGGCGCACTCCGATCTTGGCGCAGGCTGAAGCGGAGAATATTCAAGGTGAAATGCAAACCCCGAACATAAATTCGGGGTTAATTTTTTTGACCCCGCGCCGCAATTTTTCTAGACTAGCGTTCCATGAAAATCTTGCTCACGACGACTTCCTTTCAAGACACGCCCGGCACGCATCATGATTTGCTCAAGCAGACCGGCTGGGAAATCGTCACCGCGCGCGGCCCGCTCAACGAGGCGGACACGCTCGCGCTCGTCGGCGACGTGGACGGCTACATCTGCGGCGACGACGCCATCACGCGCAAGGTCTTGGAGAAGGCGCTCCCGAAGCTGAAGGTCTTGAGCAAATACGGCATCGGCGTGGACAAGATTGACGTGAAGTCCTGCACCGAATTCGGCATCCCGCTGCTCTTCACGCCCGGCGTGAATCACACGACCGTCGCCGAGCACAACTTCATGCTGCTGCTCGCGCTGGAGAAAAATTTTCTGTTCCACACCGACTCCACGCGCAGCGGCGACGCCAAGACAAATTGGAAACGCAAGACCGGCCACGAGCTGCTCGACAAAACCATCGGCATCATCGGCCTCGGCCGCATCGGCAAGGAAGTCGCGATTCGTTCGCGCGCGTTCGGCATGAACGTGATCGGCTTCGACGTTTATTGGGATGAAAAATTTGCGAAGGAACAAAATGTGAAACGCGCCGCGTCGCTCGACGAAATCTATGCCGCGAGCGATTACATCTCGCTACACACGAATCTGACGCCGGAGACGCGCGACATGATTTCTGCGAAGTCGTTTGCGAAGATGAAGAAGGGCGTTTTGATTTTGAACTGCGCGCGTGGCGAAGTCGTGAACACCAACGACATGGTGGCCGCGCTGAAGTCGGGGCAGGTGGGCGGTTACGGCACGGACGTTTTGGATCAGGAACCGCCGGCGGCGGATCATCCGCTGCTCAAGCTGCCAAACGTCGTCTGCACGCCGCACGTCGCGTCGCGCACTTACGAAAGCGTGGTGCGGCAGGCCACCTGCGCCGTGAAAAATCTCATCCTCGCGATGAACGGCGAAAAACCCATCGCGCAGGTGAATCCCGAAGTGCCGGTGAAGAAAGTGACTTGAAGCGTGAACGGCAAAGAGTTATTCCAAAGCAATGGTTCAAATGAGAAATGAAAAACATTGACCCAAAAGATGCCGAGACCTCGGGTGCTGCTTATGGCATTCATATCGGTTTAACTATGTTGCTGGCGATATGCCTAGCTGCTTACGATGGGCTTGAGCATACCCATCAGATACTACTTATTTATATGCTTACCGGATGGATAATTCCAGTAGCACTATTGCCGTTTATAAAAAAATTAGTTAGTCGTCCGGTTAATCCGATCAGATCGGCCATAAATATTTATGTAGCTCCAGTTATGCTTATGGGTTTTGGAGTTCTTTTTTTTCTTTTAGATATATTTCTGCCTGCATCTTTAGTAAATAGCGTTAAAATCAATGGAGAGATTATTGCCAAATCTGACCCTAGATTTGATCACGCTTTTTTTATATTTCGAATTGTATTCGTTGGCATGGGTTTGGTTTTTGCCATAGTTGGCTACTTTATTTTTCGTTACATTCGCAAGCGCAGAAAAAATAATCAGGCGCAAAAACTGGAGCAGTAATTATTTTTTCACCGCACAATGTTTTGAACATTTACCGAATTTATTCTATTCGCCAATTTTTTTATGCCTGAAACCTACTACATCATTCCCAAAGACAAACACGATTCACTCGTCACGAAGGCGTATCTCAAGCGCGGTTACGATGCCGCCGAGGCCGCCGCCGGCGCGCGGTTTTGCGCCAGCGCCGCGTATTACGGCATCCGCACGCACAACGCCATCAAGGCGCTGCACCTCGACGA
>CAYPTV010000029.1:0-13867 GCA_964413505.1 uncultured Bifidobacteriaceae bacterium
TTCGTCAACGGCCAATACACCAGCGACGGCGGCACGCACTTGAGCGCCTTCCGCGAAGGTTTGCTGAAAGCCGTCAATGAATACGGCAACACCAAATACGAAGGCGACGACGTGCGCGAATGCATGGTCGGTGCCGTGGCGATCCGGCTGAAAGACCCGGTGTTCGAGTCGCAGACGAAGAATAAGTTGGGCAACACGGAAATCCGCACCGAACTCGTCAACAATGTGCGCGAAGAGCTACTGCATTTTTTCCAGCGCAACAAGCAGATCGCCGAGACCATCCTGGCGAAGGTCAAGGACACGCAGGAATTGCGCAAGGAATTGCAGAGCGTCAAGAAGCTCGCGCGCGAGCGGGCGAAGTCCATCACGTTGCGCATCCCGCAATTGAAAGATTGCAAAAATCATTTCGACAAAAAGAAGGAAAAGGGCAAGGGCACGATGGTTTTCATCTGCGAAGGTCAGTCTGCCGCCGGCTCCATCACGAGCTGCCGTGACGTGAATAATCAGGCGGTGTTCGTGCTCAAGGGCAAACCGCTCAACGTCTGGGATCTCAAGCGCGACGTGATGTATAAAAACGACGAGATGTATAATCTGATGCAGTCGCTCAACGTCGAGGACAACACCGAGGGCCTGCGTTACGACAAGGTGATTCTCGCGACCGATGCGGATGTGGACGGTCTGCACATCCGCAACCTGATGATCACCTACTTTTTCAAGTTCTTCGAGCAGCTCGTCCACGACGGGCATGTTTTTGTTTTGGAAACGCCGCTGTTCCGCGTCCGTAACAAAGCCGAGACGATTTATTGCTACAGCGAAGCCGAGCGGGACGCGGCGTCCGCGAAGCTGGGTGGCAAGCCGGAGATCACGCGCTTCAAAGGCCTGGGCGAAATCAGCCCGAAGGAATTTCAACAATTCATCGGCAAAGAGATGCAGACGAGCAAAATTGAATACGCCCCGCGCGCCGAGTCGGGCCCGATCTTCAATTTCTACATGGGCAAGAACACACCGGAGCGGAAAGACTACATCATGGACAGCCTCGTGGTGCCGGTGGAGGAATGAATTGAAATCGAAGGGACGAGATCTGCGAGTCCAGATTTGAGGCGACGAAAATTACCATTTTTCCCACGAACATCGGCTGTCACCCACACTTGTCCACCAATTCGAGGCAAGGCCAGACGCTCCAATTGTATTGATCAAAAAAGGATGGGTTCCTCGTGAGCGGGCACAACCGCCGGGACCAGCAGGTGCGGTGGACATTTCTCCACAGCGTCACTTGTCAGGTTCACGAACACCGTGGATTCGTCATAACTGATCCGGTCCACCGTGTTCACCGGTATCACCACTTCCCTGCCCGTGAACCGGTGGCCAATCTTGATGACCAGTTGCCGGATCACCCAGCTTTGGGTGTCCATCATGAAATCGCAGACATGGCCGCTCGTGCCGTCGCCAGCCTTGAGATGATACCCGTTCACCGCCTGCGCGCTGAACAGATGCGCATCCGACCGTTTGCGCTTCGCATCAACCGGGGCCGGATGCCCGCTCGGCGCGGTCGTCGGGGGCGATTCCAAAACCGGAAAACCCCTCATGCCGCCCCACAAACCATCACCCTCCCAATAATAAGGCCAGCCATAATAACGATGATATTCCTCCTCATATTGACGTGACACCGGCTTGTGCAAATCAATTGAAGGCGCACCCTCGATCTGCTTCTTGGTGAGGTTCACCGTCAGGATTTTGCCGGTCTGATGCAAACCGCCGAAGGCGTGGGGCGAGAGCAGCACCTGCCGTTTGGGCAGCCAGTCGCCCGTGTCGGCAATCACATACCGCACCGCCCAGTTCTGGTCGTCAAAATAAAAATCTTTCACCTTGCCGATTTCGCCATCCGACGCGCCGAGCTTGTTCCCGTATAATTGTTTGAGGCTTTGCAACATGATTTGGTTTGTTTGATTGTGTGGAACGTCCGCATTCAAATCCTGCCCAGCAACATCAGCACCAGGATGATGACCAGCACCGCGCCCAGCCCGCCGCTGGGGTAATAGCCCCAGTTCCTGCTGTGCGGCCACGCCGGGAAAGCGCCGATCAACATCAGTATCAGCAGCACCAGTAAAATAGTTCCTATCATAAAGTTCCTTTCAGTGTGAATTCGGTTGGATTGTTGTTTTTGAACGTCTGCCGTGACCGGAAGCGCGCCGCCCGGAAAATCCGGCCTGGGAATTTTTTAAGAAAAGTTTTTTGCAGTCCATGCGATGAGATTAACCCAATGCCCTGACATTGCCATGGGGTGTTACCCTACCGCCTTAATTCACTCCATCGCGGCCAGCAGTTCGTCCAGCGACACCGTGGCGAAGCTCGTCGCGGAATCGCTCATCGCATAAGGGACGATGAGTTCGCGCCCATGCAACAGTGCGCCGCAGGTATAGACGACGTTCGGCACGTAGCCTTCGCGCTCGGCCTCGTTTGGGCACAGGAACGGTTCGCGCAGGCGGCGAAGAACACGCGTCGGATCGTTCAGGTCAAGCAGGATTGCGCCGATGCAATATTTTCGCATCGCGCCGACACCGTGTGTCAACACCAGCCAACCCGCCTCAGTCTCAATCGGCGAACCGCAGTTGCCCAGCTTGATGAATTCCCACGGCTGCGCGGGCGCGAGCAAAATCTTCGGGTCGGTCCAGAAATGGATGTTGTCGGAAAACATGATCAAAATGTTTTCGTCGTCCTGCCGCGAGAGCATTGCGAACTTCCCGCCGATCTTGCGCGGGAACAGCGCCATGCCTTTGTTCTGCACCGCCGGGCCGTTCAACGTGCGGAATTTGAAATGCACGAAGTCCGGCGTCTCCAGCAATTGCGGCAATGTTATTTTGCCGTCGTAAGCCGTATAAGTCGCGTAGTGGGTGAACGTGCCGTCGTCATTTTGGAAACGCACGAAGCGCGCGTCCTCGATGCCGTTGCTCTGGCTCGGTGCGGAGGGAAACAGCACGCGCTGGGAAATCCTGCTTGCCGGCGCGAAGTGGACTTCGTAATTCGATTCCGCCAGCAGCAAAATGCCGCGCGCCGCCCACGTCGCCGTGGCGTCGGACGTGTCCGTCAAGCCGGACGCCGCCAGCACCGCGTGCAGTTCCTTCAGCGTGAAATCGTCGTGCAACTGCGCCAGCACGCGCTTGCAAAAATCATTTTGCACGCCGGCCTCCTCCAGCTTGTGCGTGAACAGCCCCTTGGTGTAGGCCACGTTCGGCACGCGCTCCGGCTCGGTCACAAATGGCACGGGCGGCGTCAGCGTGATGCGGTTTTGCGCACGGATTTTTCCCTGGCGAAAAGTGATGGAAGAAATGTGGCCTTCGCCGGTGGCCCGCAAACTTAAAATAAAACGCAGCGCGCCCTTCGGCACGCCGGTCTGGTCGGGATGCGGCACGATGGACGGATTGAACAACGCCGCCGACTCCGGCGAATACTCGTGCGTGAAATAAGCGCCGATCAACAACCGCCGTTCCGGCTCCGGCTGCGCGGCGGGGTCAAGGTGATGCATCACCTGCGCGAAGCGTTCCAGAAAAAATTCTTCAACATGCTCATGCCGGTCCGCAAATTCGCCCAGCACCTGGTGCAGCAGCTTGACGACTTCCTGCTCCGGCAACGCCATGACGCGGGCGACGACGCGCCGCGAGATGTCATCAGTGGTGGGACGGAACGGGCGCAGCAGCACGCGCGAACGATCCGGCGTCAGCGTCGGCCCGATGCGCTTGGCATGGAGGAGTGTGGTTTTCAAATTGAGTCGCGGCTCGTCCGCTTCTTGGTTTTCCAAGCCCACTTATGATGGACGCTAAAACCTCCTTGTTGCTATGGGGTGAACACCCCATGGCTGTCGCGTCTTTTTTTGCATACTATGACATCATTACACATAAAAGTTGTTGGCTCTTGTAAGCTGGATTTTTTGCGGGGTGGATTAGCAGGGACAAATTATGAAAAACATTCATAAAAATGGGAACGCGAAAGACAATAAGTCGCGAACGAATCAGGCCAAAACACGCACGCAGCAGGCGGAGACGCGGTCAGATCAAGCCAAGACGCGAACCGAACAAGCCGAGACGCGCACGGAGCAAGCCAAGACTTGGACGATGGAGCAGGCGCTTCGCGCTTCTGAATTGAGTTACCGGCGGCTGTTTGAAGCCGCGAGAGATGGCATCCTGCTTCTGGACGTTGACACGGGACGCATCACCGATGTGAATCCTTTCCTGGTGGAGCTTCTGGGCTTTTCCCACGACGAAATGGTCGGCAAAACCGTCGGCGAGCTCAGCCCGTTCAAGGATGTCGTGTCCAATCAAAACATGCTGGAGCGGTTGCAAAAGGACGGGTATGTCCGTTATGAAAACCTTCCGCTGGAAACGAGGGATGGCCGCAAGAAAGCCGTGGAGTTCGTCAGCAACGTCTATCAAGCCGGCGATAAAAAAGTAATCCAATGCAACGTCCGCGACATCACCGAGCGCAAGCAGGTGGAAACCGCTTTAATCCGGCTGGCGGCGATTGTCGAATCTTCCGACGACGCAATCATGGGCAAAGACCTCAACGGCATCATCACCAGCTGGAACAAAGGAGCGGAAAAGATTTTCGGCTACACTGCGGGTGAAATTGTAGGAACTTCAGTCATGCGGTTGATTCCAGCCGACCGGCAGCAGGAGGAGAACCGCGTTCTGGAAAACATCAAGCGTGGCAATAGCGTGGCGCACTTTGAGACACTGCGACAAGCCAAGGACGGACGGTTGATCAACGTCTCAATCACGGTGTCGCCGATCAAGGATGTGACCGGGGAAATCATCGGCGTGTCGAAGGTGGCGCACGACATCACAGACCGGAAAACAGCGGAGGAAAAAATACGCCAGCTCAATGTCGAGCTGGAACAGCGCGTCGCCGAGCGCACCGCCGAACTCGAAGTTGCAAACAAGGAACTGGAGGCGTTTTCCTATTCCATCTCCCACGACCTGCGCGCACCGTTGCGCGCCGTGAACGGATTTGCCGGCATCGTGCTGGAAGATTTCGGCGCGCAGTTGCCCGAGGAAGGCCGGAGTCATCTGGAGCGGATCCGGGCAGGCGCGCTGCGGATGGGAGCGTTGATTGACGACCTGCTTGCGTTCTCGCGTTTGAGCCGGCAGGCCGTGAACCGTCAAAATGTGAATACGGTCAAGCTCGTGCAAAATGTCCTTGATGAATTAAGGCCGCAGCGCGAGGGCCGCCAGCTTGAAATCCAGATCGGAAACCTGCCCGTCTGTCATGGCGATCCGGCGTTGCTGAAACAAATCTGGGTCAACCTGGTTTCCAACGCGATCAAATACACTCGCGGCCGCGAACCGGCAACTGTTGAAATCGGCTGCGCGCCCGAAAATGACGAGAATGTTTTTTTCGTCCGCGACAACGGCGCGGGCTTCGACATGCAATATGCGAACAAATTGTTCGGCGTTTTTCAACGGCTGCACCGTGAGGATCAATTTGAAGGGACGGGCGTCGGGCTGGCGATTGTGCAGCGCATCGTCCACCGCCACGGCGGGCGCATCTGGGCAAAGGCCGAGGTCAATCATGGCGCGACCTTTTATTTCACAATTGGAGAAACAAAACTATGAACCAACCAAACCAAACTGAAATCCTGCTGGTCGAGGACAGCCAGGACGATCTGGACATGACCTTGCGCGCGCTGCGCAAGGCGAACATGGCCAACCACATTCAAGTCGCCCGCGACGGCGCGGAGGCGCTGGAATTCGTCTTTTGCGAGGGTGCGCACGCCGCGCGCAAGATTGAAAACATTCCCAAACTGATCATGCTGGATCTGAAACTGCCGAAGATTGACGGACTGGAAGTCTTGAAACGCATCAAGGGCGATCCGCGCACGAGAATGATCCCGGTCGTCGTGCTCACGTCGTCGAAGGAACAAAATGACGTGATCAAGAGTTATGGGCTGGGCGGCAACAGCTACATCGTGAAGCCGGTGGATTTTGAAAGTTTCGCCGCAGTCGTTCAAAAATTGGGAATGTATTGGCTGCTGCTCAACCAGCCGCCGCAAACTTAACCCGCATGAAACATGACAACTCCGATCAACATTTTAATCGTCGAAGATTCACAGGACTACGCGGATTTGCTCGTGCGCGAATTGCGGCGCGAGGATTTTGAGCCGAAATGGAAGCGCGTGGAAGCCGAACCGGACTTTCTGGCCGAGTTGAAAAAATTGCCGGACATCATCCTCTCCGACTATTCGATGCCGCAGTTCAGCGGACTGCGCGCGGCGCAACTCGCGCAGGAAAGCGGCCTGGGAATTCCGTTCATCCTCATTTCCGGGACGGTGGGCGAAGAAACCGCCGTTGAAGCGATGAAACATGGCGCGACGGATTTTTTGCTCAAGGACAGGATTGGACGGCTGGGGCCGGCGGTGCGCCGCGCATTGCAGGAAGCCGAAGAGCATCGCGAACTCAACCGTGTGGAGGACGCGCGAAGGGCGGTCGAGGCGCGCTACCGGACGCTTTTTGATTGTGCGCCGGACGGCATCGTCATCGCCAATCCAAACAGCTATTACCTCGACGCCAATGCGAGCGTCTGCAAGATGCTCGGTTATACCCACGACGAATTTATGGGGCTGCACGCCTCGAATATCGTCATTCAGGCAGAGATCGGAAACATCGCGTCGGCGTTGGTCGAAATCAAGGCCAGATCTGACTATCACCGGGAGTGGCAGTTCCGGCGCAAGGACGGTTCCGTTTTCACGGCGGAGGTGATTGCCACGGCGATGCCTGACGGCAATCTGCTGGCGATGATCCGTGACATCACCGAGCGCAAGCAGCTTGAAGCGCAATTCATCGAGGCGCAAAAAATGGAAGTCATCGGCCATCTCGCCAGCGGCATCGCGCATGATTTCAACAACATCCTCGGCGTCATCATCGGCTACAATGATTTGATGACGCCCGAAATTGCCCCCGACAGCCTTTCGCACAAATGCGCCGAGGAAATCCGGCACGCGGCGGAGCGCGCGGTGGCATTGACGCGGCAGCTTTTGCTTTTCAGCCGCAAGCATGCGGTGCAGCCGACCGTTCTGAATCTTCACGAAGTCATCGAGGGCATGGATAAAATGTTGCGGCGGCTGGTTGATGAAAATGTCGAGATGACAATCGTTCCCGAAAATGAATCCGGGCGGATCAAGGCCGATTCCGGCCTCGTCGGCCAGTTGCTGATGAATCTCGTCGTCAACGCGCGCGATGCCATGCCCAACGGCGGCAAATTAAAAATTGAAACCGCCAACGTCACGCTCGATGAAAATTATGCGCTCGCGCACGCGGGCGCGAGCGCCGGCGATTATGTCATGCTCGCCGTGAGCGACACGGGGATTGGAATGAGCGACGACGTCAAACTGCATTTGTTCGAGGCATTTTTCACGACGAAGCCAAAGGGCAAAGGCACGGGACTGGGACTGGCGACCTGCCAGACCATCGTCAAGCAATGCGGCGGCTGCATTGAAGTCCAAAGCGAACTGGGCGAAGGCTCGACGTTCAAAATTTATTTTCCACGCGTCGAACAGCAGGCGGACGCGACGGATATGTTCAAAAAATCCGTCGAGACGAAACCGCTCGTTGACGGAACGGAAACCCTGTTGCTCGTCGAAGACGAACCGTCCGTGCGCCATCTCGCGTGCAGCATTTTGGAGGCGCAGGGCTATAACGTTTTGCGCGCGAACAACGGGCAGGACGGTTTGCGCGTGGCGCGCGAATGCAAAGGCGCGCCGATCAGCCTCGTCATCACCGACGTCATCATGCCGCTGATGAACGGCAAAGTGATGGCCGAATGGCTGAAGGCCACTTATCCCAATCTCAAAGTCCTTTTTACATCCGGCTACACGGACGACGCCATTGTCCAGCACGGCGTGCTGGAGGCCGGAGTGTCGTTCCTGTCCAAGCCCTATTCGCCCGTCACGCTCGCCAGAAAAGTGCGCGCCATGCTGGATAATGAAACGGACACCGCGTTGCTTCGGAAACAGTCCGAGTTGACCCCAAAAACCGACTGATTCCATCCCAACCAACAAACATGAGAACTATGAAAGAGAAAATAAAATGGCGGTTGTTTTCAATTCTGCTGCTTGCGCCGCTGGCGGCAATCACAGACGCGCGGCTTCAAGCTGCGGATTTGAAACTGTTCGGCACGAACGGGCCGCCGGTGGATTTCCACGGGTTTGTCAGCCAGGGATTTTTGTATTCTAGCGCCTACAATTATCTGGGCGAAAGTTCGCGCGGCTCGTTCAAGTTCACCGAGGCGGCCTTGAACGCCTCCTTCAATCCGATGCCGCGCACGCGCATCTCGGCGCAGGCTTTCACTTACGACGTGGGCGAGGCGGGCAAATATGATGTGGTGCTGGATTATGCGCAGGCCGAATATACGTTTAACGACTACTTCGGCATCCGCGCCGGACGCATCCGCAGGCCGCAGGGCATTTACAACGACATTCAGGATGTGGATGTGGCGCGGACATTTGTGCTGCTGCCACAGGGAATGTATGACGCGCGCTGGCGGGACTTTTATGTGTCGCTGGATGGCGGGGAATTTTTCGGCACGATCCCACTCAAGCAGTCCGGCAACCTGTCTTATGAAATTTATGCTGGAATAGTCCGTCCGTCCATGGATGGCGGCCTGGCGCTGCAACTGCAAAACAGCCTGCCACCGTTCATCCATCTGGATTCGATTACTCCCGCCGCCATGTTTGGCGGGCAGTTGTGGTGGAACACCCCGATTGATGGGCTGCGTTTTGGAGTAACCGGGGGGTTCATTTCTGCGGCCAGCTTCGTTTCCACCATCCAGACTCCCGGCGGCCCCATTCATCCTGATAATCGGGACGACGTGGCGATTCAACAATACTCCGCCGAATATCTCTGGCGAGCGTGGACCTTTCAGTCGGAATTATACTTCACTGACATTCGTCCCGAAGCCGCCGGGATGTCCGATACCCATGCCCTCACCTGGTATGCCAGTGCGGCGTATCGTTTCAACAAGTGGTTCGAGGCGGGCGGCTACTATACGGAATATTATGGTGACACGACCCAGCCGGACAATTCCCTGCTGTATCAAAAGGATGCCGCGCTCGCGCTCCGGTTTGATGCCACCGACTGGTGGACATTCAAGATCGAGGGCCATTACATCCGTGGCACCGGGCTGTTGCAGGACAATCCAGACAATCCGGTGCAGAACGACAACGGCTGGTGGCTGCTCGCCGTGAAAACCACCTTCAGTTTTTAACATTTTTAAAAGTCACACATGAAATCTATTTTTCTAAAAATGCGGCAATGCCCTGATTTGGAAAGCGGCACGTCGCCGCTTTCCCAAGGCGCGACATGTCGCGTCGTTCCAAAGCGCGGACTTGCCCGCGCACTCCAAATGATGCCCCTGCTGAAAATGGGTCTGGTCTGCGCTGTGTTATTCGACGGCGCACTGCGGGCGGCGGGGCTCGACGGCTTTGTGGTCATCGTAAACAAAGGCGTGCCGACGAATAACATCAGCATGGCGGCGTTGAAGGCCATTTACACCGGCAAGACAACGTATTGGCCGGATGGCCAGAGCGTGGGCATCGTTGTGCTGGACGACCAGATCACTGACAAAACAGACGAGGCGATGGAGGAGGTCAGCGGCATGGACACCAGCCACTTCAAGACTTTCTGGCAGCGCATGGTCTTCTCCGGCCGCGGACAGCAGCCGGAAAAGATCGGTGGCGCCGCCGCTCTTGTGGCATACGTCGCCGCAACCAAGGGCGCCATCGCAATCGTCCCGGCGGATGCCGATTTGAAAAGTGTCCAGAAACTTGAAGTGAAGTAAACCACGCACGGAAAAATTCCGTTGATTTAAAATGCAAACAGAAAAAACAGCGCACACGACCGGCAATCTCGCCGGCGAACACGGAGTCCGGTTGGTCTCGGCCACGTTCCGGCACATCATGCTGGTCGTCTTCCTGATTTTCATTTTCGCCGTCGTGCAGATGTTCACCCTCTGGCAGGTCGGCAAAACCGGGATGCAGACCGCCACCTCGCTAAAACAGCAGGGACTGCCTGCACTCAACGAGTTGGCGTTGTTAGAGGAAAACCTGGTCATCTACCGGCTTGATTCCTACGAATACCTTTTCATCCAGCAAGAAGAAAAAGCCGGCAAGGCGAAGGCGGCGGAAGCCGTCGCCGTTCAAATCCACTCGGAGTTGAAAGGCATCCAGACACTCCTGCCCGAAGGCGAGGGACGGCAGCTCGCCGCCAATCTGGAAAAGGCCATCAATGACCTGGACGCCCAATTCCAAAAAGTGCGGGGACTGGTGGACTCGGATTTTCCCGCCGCCATGAAGTCAATGGACCAGGACATCCCGCCCCGGACCGAACGGGTGGACGCCGCCGCAGACGCCCTGAAAAATTTTGGCTACCAATTTTCCGGCGCTCAGGCCGGCGCGACGTTTGCCAGCTTTGGCTGGATCAAGAGCACCGCCGTCATGTTCGGCATCGGGAACAGCTTCGTCGCTTTTTGCGCGTTCATGTTCGTGCTGCTGGCCGCGCGCCGCAGCCGGGCGCAATTGTCGGAAACCCTGGCGCGGCTCGATGAACGGACGCACGAACTGCAACAGACCAACGACGCGCTGAAGATGGAAGTAGTCGAACACCAGCGCGCGGAAGAATCATTGCGGCTGCTCGGCTCCGCCGTGGAACAATCCAAAGAGTCCATCGTGATCACCGACGCAGAACTGGATTTGCCGGGGCCAAAAATAATTTTCGTCAATCCCGCCTTCACGCAGATGACCGGCTACACGGCGGCGGAGGCCATCGGGAAAACCCCCCGGATATTGCAGGGGCCGCGCACGGACAAAGTCGTGTTGAGCCGTCTCCGGAAAAATCTTGAACAGGGTGAAGTGTTTACCGGCGAAGCCATCAATTATCGCAAGGAAGGAAGGGAATTTGACATGGAATGGCAGATCGCACCTATTCGCAATTCAGATGGGAAAATAACGCACTTTGTGGCCATCCAACGCGATATTACTGCGCGCAAACAGGCTGAAAACATCCTGCGCGAGAGTAATGAGAAATTCAACCAGTTGGCGAACAATATCACCGATGTGTTCTGGATCCGTTCGCCGGACATGAGCGAGGTGCATTACGTCAGTCCGGCCTTTGAGCGGATCTGGGGCCGGTCAGTGGCAAGTTTGTATTCCGATCCGCAACAATGGTCCAATTTTATTTTGCCAGAGGATCGGAAGCGTGTGCTGGCAGGTTTCGCTGCGCTTACGGGAGACACACGAAGTTTAGATATTGAATACCGCATCGTTCGGCCCGATGGCAATATTCGTTGGATTCGGACCCGTGGGTTTCAAGGCCGGGATGTTGCTGACAAACTGATTCGGCACATCGGGGTTGTCACCGACATCACTGAGCGGAAACAATTTGAAGCGCAGTTGTTCCAATCACAAAAAATGGAGACCGTCGGCAAACTCGCCGGCGGCATCGCGCACGAATTCAACAGCATCCTCACCGCCATCATCGGCCAGAGCGAATTGCTGGCCGGCGAATTGCCGCATGGAAATCCGCTCGTGAAAAATGCGGCTGAAATCCGCAAGGCCGCCGAGCGCGCGGCGATTTTGACGCGGCAATTGCTCGCCTACGGGCGCAAACAAATTCTTCAGCCGGAAATCCTTGATTTGAACGCCGTGCTCACGGGCATGGAAAACATGCTTCTTCATTTGATGGGGCGCAACGTGGAAGTTCGCCTCAATCCGTCCGCCGGCTTGAAATCCGTGAAGGCCGATGCCGGACAAATCGAGCAGGTCGTCGTCAACATCGCCATGAACGCCGCCGAAGCCATGCCCAACGGCGGCAAGCTCACGCTCGAAACCGCCAACGTCACGCTCGACGCCGATTATGTCAGCCGTTTTCCTGAATTGAAGGCGGGCGAATACACCATGCTGGCCATCGGTGACACCGGCGCCGGCATGAGCGACGAAGTCAAGGCGCGCGTCTTCGAGCCGTTTTTCACGACAAAAGGCGTCGGCAAGGGAACCGGCCTCGGCCTTGCCACCTGCCACGGCATCATCAAACAAAGCGGCGGACACATTGCCGTCTATAGCGAACTCGGACGCGGGACGACTTTCAAAATCTATCTGCCGCAAGCCGGACAGGAAATGAAATCTCCCACGCAACCCAAGGCATCGGCGGACCTGCCGCGCGGGACGGAAAGGATTTTATTGGTTGAGGACGATCCATCGCTGCGCGAAATGGCGGGTGAATTGCTCGAGCGTCTGGGCTACACGGTTCTGAAGGCGGCCAACGGCATCGAAGCCATGAGCATCATTCATCAGCAAGGCCGGGGCCATATTGATTTGCTCTTCACCGATGTCGTCATGCCGCACATGAGCGGCAAGGAACTGGCCGACCGCATCCACGCACTGCATCCTCAGACGAAAATTCTTTTCACATCCGCCTACACCGAGAGCGCCATCGTCCACCAAGGCGTGTTGGACAAGAGCGTGGCGCTGCTGCAAAAACCCTACACGCCGTCCGCGCTGGCGCAAAAATTGCGGGAAGTGCTGGATGTATCGTAGGCGCATTGCCTGTGGAAAGAGTTGGGCCGCTGATGGAATTTTGCAACGACAGGGGATTGCAGCTTGAGGTTTATCACACCTAAACCAATGACCTTCCTCAACCCGGCCTTCTCCCCAAGGAGAAGGAGCCACGCGCGCCGTCCGACTGAAGGCAGGCCAAAAAACGACTTTCATTCCGTCGGGTTTTTATGGAGACTCGGCTTGTTGTCCCCATGCGCGAGTTTGTCTTCTATCAAACAGATTTCGGCGAAAAGCCCGTCGAAGATTTTCTTGCGGCACTGGAACCCGCGCCGCGTGCGAAGGTGGTTCGCAACCTGGAATTGCTGCGGACACTGCCGTTTGTCCCGTCGGAGTTCTGGCAGAAGATGACGGGGACGGACAATCTTTGGGAATTGCGGACGGAATACGCGGGGAACATTTACCGGATTCTGGCCTGCACCTACAAGGGCAACCGGGTGATTTTGTTGCACGGTTTCCAGAAGAAAACCCAGAAAACGCCGCGCCAGGAATTGGAAATTGCGGAACAGCGCAAGAAGCGGTATCTTCAGACGCACGGTTATTTATGAACGATGATTTGGAACAATTTCACGCGCGCAACATGGCGGGCGACCCGCAATATGCCGTCGCCCGGCATTTGCTGGAATTGGGCGAGGCGGTGGCACAGTTGCGGGAAGGCGCAAAGCTGACTCGCGGACAATTGGGAAAACTCCTGCGCGTGAAGGCACAGGACATCGCCATCATCGAGGAAGAGACGCCGCGCGCGCCCGCCGGTCTGCTGGAAGCCGCGTTGAGTGTGCTGCTGCAAGCAACCAAACCACAAGCCACGCGGACTGCCGGAGTTTCAGATTCAATCCGCACCGTGCGCCATCTTCGTCCCGCGTTGGTTGCGGCATAAACACTCTGTCTTTCAACCCGGCCTTCCACGGAGCAGGAGAATAGTTCGTGTCCTTTGAAAATTCCCGCAACTAAAAAAGCGGCCTCCGTTTCCGAAGGCCGCTTTGCGTTTTCTGGATTTGATTTTAATTTGCCCGCCGTGGCTCACGGCTTCGGCGCCGTGACCGGAGGTGTCGGTGGCGTCGGCGGGGTCGGACTGGCGTGGCTGGCCGAGGTGTCAACGATGGTTCGCGCGTTGTTGTAGTCGCTCACGAATTTGGCGTTGGTGGCCTGGAACTGCAAAACCAGGCCGTCGAGAATTTCCGACAGCGTTTCGTCCGCCGCATCAAACTCATCGTTCAGTTCCTTTGTGACCGTCCTGCCCGCCACGATGTTGTCGCGCGGTTTGGTGACGAT
>CAYPTV010000030.1:0-13430 GCA_964413505.1 uncultured Bifidobacteriaceae bacterium
ACGGACAAAAAGTCCTCGTGTTTTCGCAATTTGTCCAGATGCTGCAAATCCTTGAAAAAGATTGCGCGGCGCGAAACATTCCCACGCATATGCTCACCGGCCAGACAAAAGACCGGCAGGCGGTCGTCAACGCATTTCAGGGCGACACCGGCGCGGGCGTTTTCCTTTTGAGTTTGCGCGCTGCGGGAACGGGGTTGAACCTGACGAACGCCAGCTATGTCGTGCTTTACGATCCGTGGTGGAACCCGGCGGTCGAGGCGCAGGCCATTGACCGCTCGCACCGCATCGGCCAGACGCAGACGGTGAACGCATATCGTTTGATCGCGCCCGGCACGGTCGAGGAAAAAATCTGGGAATTGCAGCAGAGCAAGGCGCAGACAATCGCCGACGTGCTGGGCGAGGAAGGTTTTGCGCGCAGCCTGACGTCGGTGGATTTGGAATATTTATTTTCGGAAGATTGATCCGCAAGACGGCGAACTTGATATGATTGAGAAATGACGCGCTGGCGGTCATAACAAAAAACAAAAAAATGAGCCAGCCAAGATATTCTCCGTGGTGGATCGTCTCTATTTTGTTGCTGGGCTTTTGTCTTCGATGGATTCATTTCGAGTGCGGCCAGGGTTATTATTTCAACATGCAGGGGGACGGGATAGCGGCTTACTCGGTAGCTGTGGATTACTCCAACGGCGACCCAAGGGCGCAATATATCGGCCAGCCAAATTTCAACGAGCACTCCAAGCTGCCTGGACCGTTGTGGACCTTGTTTTGCGTGTTTGGAATGCGGCTGGACGGCGGCTCGCCCGAAGGAATCATGGTTGAAATGCTGCTGCTCAACACCTTCACCATATTTCTCGCCTACCTTCTGGCAACGCGCACGGCCGGCCAGCTCGCGGGATTGTGGACGGCATTTTTTATCGCGACATTTCCGCGTGTCGTCGCCTTTTCGGTTTCGGCCTACAATCCAAACGTGATGCCGTTTTTTGGAACATTGTTTTTTCTCGCCTTGTGGCAGGTGATGCGTCGGGATTTTTCGCGCGCCGCCTTTTGGATTCCGTTCGTCCCGATGTTGAGCCTTCAATTTCACATGTCCGGCTTCATGCTGGTTCCCACGGCAATCGCCGCCGTCATCATCAGCGGGGCGCGGCTGGATTATTTGTGGCTGGTCGGCGGGCTGCTGGCGGGCTGCTGCATTTATGTGCCATACATCAAAGGGGACATGGCCAACCACTGGCAGAACACCATCGGGATGTTTTCAGGCGTGGCGGATCATTTTTCAGCCGGGGTTTTGAAGGTGTTGAGCTCGACGGCGGGTTTTTTGGTCAACTGGTCGCCGGGTTGGATACGCAATGACAGTGAATACGCCGAATTTGGCCGGGCGTGTTTTGGCAGCGAATATGTCTTGTATGGCATTTATGCCCTGCTGACCGTCGTGGCCGCGTGTCTGGTCGCCGGCGTGGCGGTCGAGGTGAAAAAATCGTGGGCCGGTTTCAACTGGAGTTCGCGCAGGGAATTTTTCAGGAATTCGGGCGTGGCGTTGCTTTCCCTGTTTTTTGCCCTGCCGGTGTTGTTCTCATTGCTCGGCGGAAAATCATTTCACGCCAGATATTGCCTCGTGTTCATAATGCCGTTTTTCGGGCTCGTCGGCGCGGTCGCGGCGCGATGGCTGCTGACATCGCCCCGGAAACAAATGTTTCGCCTGATGCTTGTCGTCGCGACGCTCGCCAATTTCTGGGTGATGTTCGCGACGGACATTTACCAAAAAAACAACATCGAGCGCGGGCCGGTTTTCATCCCCAGCTTCCGCAAGCTGGAAACGGTGTATCAGCAATTGAAAAAACATTCCGGCCCGGATGTTCCCATCGCCGTGGACGATGCGGCTTACCGTCAATCGCTGCCTGCAAACGACGAATTTTTGCGGGACGCTTTGCTCATCCGGCAATTTGTCGGCGTCCGGGAAAAAGAACACGCCGCGCCTTCGGATAAAAAAATCACCCCGGTCGTCTATAAACTGTGCCGGGCCGACGAAACCAGGCCGGACAATCCCGCCACCGCCTTTTACGGCAACGGAATCGCGCTTGTCACCATGCCGTGACAAAAATGTTGCTTTTGGCAACCGGTAAATGTCAACTTGTCGCGTGGCAATTTCCTGTCTGTTTCTCATCAACGGCTTGGGCCTTGGCAATAGCACCCGGTGCCATGCCGTGATTGAGAACCTCGCCGCCGCCGGTTGCTCCGTCCATGTGCTGACCTCCGGCAACGGGCTGGCATATTTCAAGGAACACAACGGCATCGCCTCCCTCAACGAGATGGCGTCGTTCTATTATTCCGGCACCAACGGCGGCGTCAGCGGCTGGGCCACGCTCAAATCCGTCGGCTCGCTCGCAAAGCTCGCCGCCGCCAAACGCGCCAGGCTGCGCGAAATCATCGAAAAAGTGCGGCCGGACATCGCGGTGATTGATTCCGAATACGCCATCGGCCCGCTGCGCGAACAGGGAATTCCCATCGTCGCCATCAACAATTCCGAGGTCGTCGTCACCCAATTTTTGAAACATCGCCGCGAGGCGCATGGCGTCAGAAGCCATTTTTGGTTCGTCGAATTTTCCGACTATCTTTTCCACCGGAAATTTGCCGACCTGATTTTAAGCCCGTTTCCGTTGCGCACGCCCACGCGCCATCCAAAATTCCGCCGTATCGGGCTGATCGTCCGCCGCGCCGTCCGCGAAATCGCCGCGCCCGCCGGCGAACTCACGCCGCGCCAGTTGCGCACGGTCGTCTTCATGTTGAGCGGCTCCGTCCACGCCACGCAGGTCAATTTTGCCGGGCGCGAATTTCCATTTGCCGTCGAAGTCGTCGGGCGCGCCGGCGAATCGCACGGCAACGTGACGTTTCACGGCCGCCAGATGAACAATCTCGCGCTGCTCGCCCGCGCCGACGCATTCGTCATCAACGGCGGCTACTCCGCGCTGTCCGAGGCCTTCGCGTTTCGCAAGCCGACGTTCGTGCTGCCCGTGCCGGGCCATGCCGAGCAATTCATCAATGCCAGCCTCGCCGCCGACCTCGGCCTTGGATTCAAGGTGAACGAAAAAAACCTGCTCGACAAACTTTTGGAAATGCACCGGCTGGATTCATGGATCGGCCGCAAGCCGATGCCGCCAAAATTCGAGATCAACGGCGACGTGGAAGCCGCCGAGGCCATTCTCGCCTTGGTCGCCGAACGACGCAGCCAATCTGCGGCAGTTTTTCAGACCAAAAGCAGCCCGTCCGGCGCGTGAAAAAATTTTATTCGTAGCGCAGCGATTCGATCGGGTCAAGGTTCGCCGCTTTCCATGCCGGATAAGTTCCAAAAACAATCCCGACGGCCGAACAAATCGCCAGTCCCAAAACAACCCAGTCAATCGGAACCGCCGGCGGCAATTTCATGACCAGCGCCAGCACGTTGCCGCCGAGAATTCCCAGCACCACGCCGACCGCACCGCCGACTTCGCACAGCACGATTGCTTCCATGATGAATTGCACCATGATGTTGCGTTTTTTCGCGCCGATGGCGCGGCGGATGCCGATTTCGCGCGTCCGTTCCGTCACCGAGACGAGCATGATGTTCATGATGCCGATACCCGCCGCGAGCAGCGCAATGGAGCTGACCACGGCTACGCCGATCCGCACCGAGCGCGTGAAATTCTTGAACTGCTTGATCAACGAATCGTTGGATTGGATTTCAAAATCATCCTCCTTGCCGGGCGGAACCTTGCGGATGACACGCAATGCGCCGCGCACTTCTTCAAGCGTGTCAGCGTAGCTCGCGCGGTCGCGAGCCTGCACAAGGATGTTCAGGCTGCGATACCAGCGGCCGTAACGGTTCAAGCCGGTGGTCAGCGGCACCACGGCGAAATTATCCTGGTCGCCGCCAAAAGAACTGCCGTTGCCCTCCAGCACGCCGACGACGGAATAATTGATGCCGTCAATCTTCACCTGCTCGCCGACCGCCGGGCTGTTCGGAAAAATATTCGTTGCCAGTCCGCTGCCGAGCACGCAGACATTCCGCGCACCGTCCACGTCCGCGTCGAACAGCAGCCGGCCGTCGCCGAGGTTCCAGTTGTGCGCGGGAAAACTGCCGGGCGTCTCGCCGTAAAGCCGCACCGTCGGCGCGCTGGTCTTGTAACGCGTCTTGATTTCGCCGGACCAGAACGCCGTCTCCACGCCGATGTTCAGCGGCAGCGCGGTTTTGTCCTGCAACAATCTTCCCTGCTTGAGCGTGATGTTTTTGCGGCGCCAGTATTTTTCCAGGTCGCCGGAAAATCCGAAGTAAGTGTTCGGCCATTTGCGGATCATGAACGTGTCGCTGCCGAGCGAGCTCAACTGCCGCTCGATGTTGGCCTGCATCACGCGCATCGCCGTCATCACGACGATGATTGAAAAAACGCCGACGAGCACGCCCAGCAGCGTCAGCGCCGAGCGCAGCTTGTGCGACGCAATCGCGCCGATGGCCATCGTGAAACTTTCACGAGCCTCGGATAAAAATGAAATTTTGTTCCTATTCATTTCTCAAGGCATCCACGGGGTTCATCCGCGCCGCCCGCCATGCCGGGAAAAATCCGGACAGCACGCCGGTTAACGCCGAGACCATCAGTGAAATGCCGACGACCACTGGCGATAATTCCGCCGGCATTATCTTGCGCAGAAGCAACGTGGACGGCCACGCGATCATCAGCGCGATGACGCCGCCGATCAGGCAAATGCATGCCGCCTCGATCAGAAATTGCAGGAGAATTGTCCGCCGTTTCGCGCCGATGGCCTTGCGCACGCCGATTTCGCGCGTCCGTTCCGCGACGGAGACGAACATGATGTTCATGATGCCGATGCCGCCGACGAACAGCGCCAGCCCGGTGATGAACAGCCCGATGCCCGCGATGGTTCCGGCGACGCGGTGAAACATTTCCAGAAATTCATCCTGCTGGTTGATGGCAAAATTATCCGGGTCTTCCGGCGCGATGTGCCGCGCGCGCCGCAGAACCGCCCGCAATTCCTCCTTCGCGTCGTCGAGCTGGTCGAAGCCTTTGACTTTCACCTGGATGGTGTAATCCGGCGAGTCGTCAATGACGCGGGTGTATTGCGCCAGCGGAATGATGATGCCGTTGTCCGCGCCGCCGCTTTCCGAAAAACCGCCCTGCTTTTCGAGCACGCCGACGACTTCAAACGGATGGCGCTGGACAAAAATCTTTTCGCCGAGCGGCGACTCGTTGAGAAATAAATTCGTGGCCAGATCCGAGCCGATGACGCACATTGGCCGGCCGCCGTCGCATTCCGCCGCCGAGAGAAAACGGCCTTGTGAAAGATTCAAACCGCTTGTCGTTTGATATTGCTCGGTCGAGCCAGTCACGGTTACGCCGGACGAACCGCGCTTCAGATATTTCACCGAGGTGTTGTCGTCCGCGACCGGCGCGATGGCTGCCGCAAGCGTCATCTGCCTTTGCAGCGCGTCAACATCGGCGAACGAAACGGATGGGCTTTTCATCGCGTTGACCCATTCCTGATAAGACTGGATGAACCAGCTATACCGGCTCACATAAAGCACGTCCGCGCCGATGGACGAGATGCTGTTCATGAACGAGCGGTTCAATCCTTCGATAGCCGTGCCCATAAGCGTCACGGTCAGAATGCCGATGACGATGCCGAGCGTCGTCAGCACCGAGCGCAATTTGTTCGCGCGGATAGCGCTCCACGAAATCAGCAAACCTTCGCGCAGTTCGGTGAAAAAATTCATCTGCTTCCAGAAATTTTCATTCTCATCGTCCTCTTCGTCCTCAAATTCATTTTATTTCGATTGTGAGGATGACGATGAGGAAGAGGATGAGGATGATTTAATTTTCTCGTCGCTCGCGATCAACCCATCGCGGATGCGGATGACGCGTTGCGAATGCAAAGCCACCTCTTCCTCGTGCGTCACGACGATGATAGTGTTGCCCTTATCGGCGAGCAGTTGGAACAACGCCATGATTTCCGTGCCGGTCTTGGAATCAAGGTTGCCCGTCGGCTCGTCCGCGAGCAAAATCGAAGGCTTGTTGACGAGAGCGCGGGCGACGGCGACGCGTTGGCGCTGCCCGCCGGAAAGTTCGTTCGGCTTGTGATGCACGCGATCCGCGAGGCCGACGCTCGCCAGCGCTTCGAGGGCAAGCGCGCGGCGGTCTTTGGACGAAATGCCGGCATAAACCAAGGGCAGCTCCACGTTGCGCAAAGCATCGGAGCGCGGCAGAAGATTGAAGGTCTGGAAAATAAAACCAATTTCACGGTTGCGGATTTCGGCAAGCTGGTTGTCGTTCATCTCGCTGACGTGGCTGCCGTTGAGTTCGTAAGTGCCGCCGGTCGGCGTGTCGAGGCAGCCGACAAGGTTCATCAACGTGGATTTGCCGGAGCCGCTCGGCCCCATGATGGCGACGTATTCGCCGCGCGCAATTTCCAGCGTCACTTCGCGCAACGCATGCACGGTTTCCGCGCCCATCTGGTAGCGGCGCGAAATTTTTTGCAGTCGGATCAAGCTCATTTGTTCTGCGCTTTTTGGTGGGGCGAGACTCCGTCGATCCCAAATTATAAGTTACGGCTCGACGAAGTCTCACCCCACCGGAATTTTTACATGGACGGCATATTTCCCGCGTTGCCCGCACCTTTGATGATTTTCTTTCCATCATCCAGATCGCGGCTGATGGCGTGGAAACCGCCCGTCACAATTTCATCGCCTTCCTTCAAGCCGTCGGTGATTTCCCAGTAATTGTCGTCGCTGATGCCGATTTTCACCGGCACGGTTTTGACGTGATCTCCTTCCACGACAAAAACCACGTCCACCGGCTTGTTCCTGTCCTCCGGCTTTTTGTCGGTCTTGAGTGAATTGGTGTCGCCGCCGGACGAAGCGGTTGAATTGGTCGGAACAGAATTGGTTTTGGCCGCCGCAATTGCATTTTTTGATTTGACGATGCGCGTGGTCACGCTGGCGATGGGCGCGGCGATGGCGTTGGTGCGCGTGCGTGTTTCAATCGTCGCGCTCACGGACATTCCGGGACGGAATTGCCCGGCCTCATTCAAACGAATGCGCACTTGAAATTGCGTCGCGGACTGTCCCGACGACGACGACAAGCCGCCACCGCTGTATCCGCCCGCTGCCGAAGTGGCGTTGAGACCCTCGGAAGAATTGGCCACGGCTGTGACGACGCCTGAAAATTTTTCATCCTTGAACGAATCCACTTCGAGCGTCGCCTTCTGCCCGGCCTGAAGCAGCACGATGTCCATTTCGCCGATGTCCACGCGCGCCTCCATCCGGCTCAAATCGGAAATGATCATGATGTCGGTGCCCGCGTTTTGCACCGTGCCAAGCACGCGCTCGCCGAGCTGCGAATTGAGCGTGGTGATGGTGCCGTCCAGCGGCGAGACGATGGTGGTCTTGTTGAGCGAATCCTGCGCGCTGTCCACGGCGGCCTTGGCGACGTTCACCTGGTCGTCCGCGCTTTCGACATTGGCCTCGGCCACGTCGCGCGCGACTTTGAACCCGATGAAATCCGAGTCCGAAAGCAGTTTGCGGTCGGACAATTCCTTGTTGCGCTTGTAGTCCGCCTCGGCCTTTTCGAGGTTCGCGGCGGCGGTGGTTTTGTAGGCGAGCGACGATTCATATCCGGCCTTGGCCTGGTTGAGCGCGGCGAGCGTCAAATCGGGATTGATCTTCAAAAGCAAATCGCCCTTGTGGACAAACTGTCCTTCCTTGACCGGCAGCTCGATGATTTCGCCGCTGACTTCCGGGCTGATGTGGACTTGCAGCACGGGATAAATTTTCCCGTTCGCGACGACCGTTTCCGTGATGGTGTGGCGCGAAATTTTCTCGGTCTGGACGCTGATGGCCGGCTCTTTCTTTTTCAAGGCGAAGACCAAAGCCAGGACAAGCAATATTCCAAACGCGAGAAACAGCCAGATGAATTTCCACCGCTTCTTTTTTTTTGGCGCGAGGACTGGCGTCTGAATGACCGGGGGTTGCTTCACAAGGGAAGATTGTCGGAAACGCAAATCCTTGTCCAGCGAGCAAAAAGGCCAGTGCCGCTACGACGTTCAAGCCCAGGCCGGATCAAGCCGCTTGTCCGGCACCAGATAATTTCGGACGTAATCGCCCACGGCATTTTCAAGCGTGCTGATTTTTTCTTTGTAGCCTGCGGCGCGCAAACGCGAAATGTGCGCCTGCGTGAAATACTGGTATTTGTCGCGGATCATCTCCGGCATTTCGATGAATTCAATTTTCGGCTTCTTGCCGAGCGCGGCGAAGACTGAATTCGCCAGATCAATCCAGGTCCGCGCCCCGCCGGAACCGATGTTGAAAAGTCCGCCGGCCTTTTTATTTGCGGCGAGATTCAGCGTCATGGCGACGGCATCCTTGACGTAGAGAAAATCACGCTTCTGTTCGCCGTCCTTGTAATCCTTGCGGTGGCTCTTGAACAACTGAATGACGCCTTTGCTTTGCACCTGCGCGAAACTTTTATGCACGAGCGAACGCATTTCGCCCTTGTGGCCTTCATTCGGGCCGAAGACGTTGAAATATTTCAGGCCTGCAATTTTATTCAGAAAACCGGCGCGCCTGGCGTGCAGATCAAAAAGATGCTTCGAGTAGCCATACATGTTCAGCGGACGCAAATTGTCGAGCTGCGAATCATCGTCCTCCATGCCCGCCGAGCCGTCGCCGTAAGTCGCGGCGGACGACGCATAAACGAACCGGACTTTTTTCGCCAGCGACCAGGCGGCGAGGTCGCGGGTGAACTCGTAATTGTTTTTGATGAGATAGCCCGCGTCCTTTTCCGTCGTGGACGAGCACGCGCCCATGTGCAGAACCAGATCGAATTTTCCCAGCGCGCCGTTTTGCAATCGCGGCGGCAGGTCGGCGGCCTCGACGTAATCCGAAAATTTCAGCGGCGCGAGATTGCGCCACTTTTCGTCCGTGCCGAGGATGTCGCAGACGACGATGTTTTCGCAGCCGCGCCGGTTCAGCGCCCAGACGAGCGCGCTGCCAATGAAGCCCGCGCCGCCGGTGACAAGCACCCGCGCGCCGGAGAAATCATTGGGCTTCATAAATCGCAGCCAGAATGCCGTGCGCCGGGCGCAAATTCAAGTTAATGGTGCAATGTCACTTGATTGGCCGTTCCGTGCGCGCAAAATTCGCTTCCCGCAGCCGTTCTTCCGACCCGTGCGGGACAACTTCAATTCCGTGCGGCGATTTTCCCGTCCGTGCGCCCGTTTTCCGATCTGTGCGGCGGTTTCTCCATCCGTGCGGGCGATCTCCCGTTCCGTGCGGGTCATCTTTTCGTTCGTGCGGCTGTTTTTCCATCTGTGCGGCCATTTTCCGATCCGTGCGGGCAAAAACCCCTGTTTTTGAAGGATTTTGGCAAATGCAACAGCCGGCGTGAATCGGCTCCAACCATCCCCGGCTTGAAATAATCGGACTCACGTCCGCTGCCGCGAAGTTGAGGGGAACCGGCACGCAAAAAAAAGTTATTGCGCCCGCTTCCAACAGGCGTATAAATCATTGCTCAATCCCTTCGCTCGTTCAGGAAGAGAAATCAAACAATGAATTAGAAAGCACTTCTTTATGAAACGAAAAATTGCAAGTCTCACCGCAACCTTCAAAACCACCGCCGCCTTCGGCGCAAAATATGCCGCGGATTTTCCGACCGCAAGCATGGGCGGACAGCAGTTCGCCCTCGTCAGCGCCGCCGTGCCGCAGACCGCCACGCTCGGAGCCGCACAGGTTTCCGGCACGGAATCCGCGCACGCGGGCGCATTGTCCAAAGTCGCCGGGCGCTTTCACCTCCACGACGATCTGCACGGCATCGCCGACGCCGCGCATTCCCTCGTGCTGCTCGGCACGCCGGGGCTTCAGGGAAAATTTCTCATGCCCCGCAGCGGCGGAGACGTGGCGTTGCTCAATTCCGCCCGCGCCTTCCAGACGGACGCGGCGGCGTTCTCCACGCAATTCATCGGCCTCGGCCTGTCGGCCACCTTTATCACGCAGCTCGGCACGGACATCACCGACTTTGAGACGGCCATCAAGGCCAAAGGCGCTGGCTCGGGCGCGCGCTCCGGGGCCACCGGCGGATTGGAAGACACCGCCAACAAAGCCGCCATTGCCCTGCACGTCCTCAAAACCATCGTGCCCAACACCTACAAAAACGACCCGGCCAAGCTCGCCGAATGGGCCACCGCCAGCCACGTCGAGAAACACACGCCCGTCCCGCGCGCGAAACCGGCGGCGGCTCCGGCGAAATGAAAAATAAGGATTCAAAAATATGAAATCGCGCATTTATCTGCGGATGACGATCGGTTTACTTATTGGCTTACAACACGCGGCTGCGCAAAATTTCTTACTATCTTCCACGAACACAGTTGTATTGAACCCTCCATTTGTCACGGCGGCTGATGTGAATGGAGACGGTAAAGTGGATTTAATTAGCGTTTACTCCACATCTACCAACGGTTACGGCTTGTCTTCAAATCAAACGAACAGCTTGATAGTATTGACCAATAACGGCTACGGCGTTTTTGGTTCCAATGCCATTTATAGCGCTGGCGAGTTTCCACAAGCGGTCGTGGCGGCAGATGTCAACGGGGATGGTTATCTGGATTTGATTTCTGCGGATTCTGCCGGAACAATTTCAGTGTTAACAAACAATGGAAGCGGTGTATTCGGATCCAATGCGACTTACACCGTGACTGGCAGTCCTTTTTCGGTCGCTGCGGCGGATGTCAATGGCGATGGCTACGTGGATTTAGTCGTCGCAAATTCTGCTATGTTTCCGAAACAATATACACTTTTGGTATTGACGAACAACGGAAGCGGCGTCTTTGGCTCCAATGCTACTTATAACGTGGGATCCTCCCCCAATTTTGGGCCATCTTCAGTAACAGTGGCAGATGTCAATGGGGATGGTTGGCCGGATTTAATCAGTGCTAATCCCGCCAAACTTACGATTTTTACGAACAACGGCGATGGCAACTTCACATTCGCTTCCTCTCGATCCACACTTACAACTGTATCCGTCATCGCTTTGGATGTTAGCGGGAATGGCAATGTGCAATTGATTTGCGTGAGCCCTGCTTTCAATGTCATTTCGGTTTTAACAAATAATGGAAGCAGCGTTTTCAACACAGCCTACACGGTTGGCGTCGGTAGTATGCCTTATTCAATCGCGAAGGCGGATGTCAATGGCGACGGCAAGATGGATTTAATTACTGCGAATGTAGGGACTTCTCCAAATTATATCGGCACATTGACAGTTTTAACAAACAATGGTGGAGGCATCTTTAGCTCAAATGCCAACTATACCGTAGGTCGCGGCTGCCAGTCGGTCGTGACGACAGATGTAAATGGGGATGGCAGGTTAGACTTGATTTGTGCGAACTCTGGCACCAATACACTTTTTGTATTGACCAATGCTTCTACTTTTTTACCGATGCTGGCCGTCAATAGTGCGAGTAATAATGTGATTGTATCATGGGCGTCGGCTTGGACAGGTTGGGCTGGCTGGACTTTGCAGCAGAATTCCGATCTGAACACGACCAACTGGATCGGCTTCATCGGCAACATTGGTGATGACGGCACCACCAAAAGCGTGACCAATTCATCGCCGACTGGAAATTTATTTTTCCGACTGTCGCATCCTTGATAAAGGTGTCCCAAGCATTGAAAGTTCATTCGCGCCGTGTTGATGCCTTAATCATCGCCCGAAAAAATTTCTGAATTTCCTTCGCTACTTCCACGAACCGATGCACGGCGGCCTTGACAGTTCACTGGTTGATATGCAGCACTTTTGCCGGCGGGAAGCCGTTGAACCACGTCGCCGAGGCGTTGCTGTAGGCGCCGATGTTTTCGGCATAAACCAGATCGTCAATCTCCAGTTCCGGCAGTTGTTCGTGCTGCGAAATCACGTCCAGCCCGTCGCAGGTCTGGCCGAACACGGCGCAAATTTCCTTTTTGCCATTTTTGAACGGCTTCAAGTGATACTGGCAATGGTCAAAAATGATTCCGCTGAACGTGTGATAAACGCTGTCGTCAATGTAGTAGCACGGCTTGCCGTCGCGAACGGCCTTGCCGATGACGCGGGCGACGGACGTGGCGGCGCTCGCGACGAGGAACCGGCCCGGCTCGGCCAGAATCTGGATGTCGCGGTCGAACAGCCGGTCAATCTCCGCGTTGATGACGCGCGCCAGTTCGGGGAACGGCCGGACGTGCTTGTTGTAAGGCGCGGGAAATCCGCCGCCGATGTCGAGAATCTTAAGTTCGTGTCCGCGCGACTTGGATTCCTTCATCACGGCGGCGGCGGTGTTGAGCGCCTGCACGAAATTCTGGAAATTCGTGCACTGGCTGCCGACGTGAAAGCTCAAACCCTCGACCACCAGCCCCAGCTTGAATGCCGCGAGGATCAAATCCACCGCCTCGCCGGGCGCGCAGCCGAATTTCGACGACAGCTCGCATTGCGAGCCGGTGTTGTCCACGCGCAACCGCAGCACGACGCCCGCGTGCGGGGCGTATTGCCGGATTTTTTTCAGCTCGTTCGAATTGTCGTAGGTGACGAGCGGCTTGTATTTGTCGAGCGCGAGCAGCGTTTCCTTCGGCTTGGTTGGGTTCGCGTAGATGATTTTGTCCCAGATGAAATCCTGCTGCTTTTTTGCCGGAAGTTTTTTGATGTTCTCGAAAACCAGCATGAACTCCGGCAGCGACGCCACGTCGAAGCTCGCGCCCTCCTTGTAAAGCGTGCGGACGATGGCCGGTTCGGCGTTGGCCTTGACGGCGAAGTAACACTGCACCTTCGGCAGATGCCGGCGGAACTCCGCGTAATTTTTGCGGATGACGTCGTGGTCAATGACAACAAGCGGCGTGCCGTGCTTTTTTGCCAGTGATTGAAGCTGGTTTTTGGTCATCAAAACACCGGGTCGCTGCCGTCGAGCATCTTCACTCCGACGTTGTGCTGGAAATATTCCTTCGTCAGCGCCTTCATGATTTTGGGAAGCTGGTCGTAAAGCCGTTTCAACTTGCGCGGCTTGTGCTTGGCCAGCGCGTAATGCGTCAGCAACGGCATCGCGATGGTCGTGTCGGTGTAGCAGACGATGGCGTCGGGCAACTTGGTCGGATCCACCTTGCCCCAGCTCACGGCCTCGCTCGGCGTCGCGCCGGAAAGCCCGCCGGTGTCCGGCCGCGCGTCGGTGACCTGGATGAAAAAGTCCTGGCCGAATTCCTTGATGCGCAAAACTTCCTGGATTTGCGGCTCGGTCTGGAGCGTGAAATTCTTCGGGCTGCCGCCGCCCCAGAGCACCACGCCGCTGCGCCCGCCCGCGCGCTTGGCGGCAAGGACGATGCCGGTGGTTTCGTTCACGTCAATGGACGGGTTCATGCGGAGCTTGCTGCCGCGCAA
>CAYPTV010000031.1:0-13363 GCA_964413505.1 uncultured Bifidobacteriaceae bacterium
GTCTGGATGACGACCTCGATGCTTTCGCGCTGCTCATGCGCGCTGGCAAAAAGCGGCAGGTTTCCAAGCTCGGCAAGCATCCGGCGCAGTTCCGGCTGAAAAATGACGATGGCACCGACCACGATGAACCACGACGCGCTTTCGAGGAGCGAGCGCAACACCTGCAAATTCAGAAGCGTCGTGACCAGCTCCAGCGCCAGCATCACGATGACGAACCCGATGACCACCGGCCAGCCGCGCGTGCCGCGCAAAAAACGCGACATGAAATAAATGACCACCGCGAGGATCAGAATTTCCAGCGCGGCGCGCCATCCAAAATCACTTTGGAAGAAAGCCCACATTGTTTTTTTGCGCCAGCACCGCCTCCGCCATGCGCACGGCCTGGACGGTTTGCGCCACGTCGTGCGCGCGGATGATTTGCACGCCAGCTTCGACCGCCAGAATCGCACAAGCCAGCGATGCGGGCAACCGCTCATTCACCTTTGCGCCAAATAATTTTCCGATGAACGACTTGCGCGAAACGCCGAGCAGCAGCGGGCGTTTCAATTTACTAAAACTTCCCAGTCCCGCGAGCAACTGCAAATTTTGATCCAGCGTTTTTCCAAAACCGATTCCCGGATCAAAAATAATCTGCTCCGGCAAAATTCCGGCGGCGCGCAAATTTTTCAACCGCCCGCCGAAAAATCTTTCCATTTTCGCGACGATTTTTTTTTGCTCTTCAATTTGATGAAGTTCCGGCGGCGCGTGCATGCAAACATAACCCGCGTGAAATTCCGAAACGATCTGCCACATTTCCTCGTCGCTGCGGTTTGCCCCGACATCATTGACGATGCTTGCGCCCGCTTCGAGCGCAGCGCGGGCGACGGCGGGCTTCATCGTGTCAATTGAGAGCGGAATCTTGATTTTTACCGCCAGCTTTTCGATGACGGGAATCGCGCGGCGCAATTCTTCTCTTTCAGAAACCGGTTTTGCGCCGGGCCGCGTGGATTCGCCGCCGATGTCGAGAATTTCCGCGCCTTCCTCGACGAGCTTCAGCGCGTGCCGGACAGCTTTGCGCGGATCGAAAAATATTCCGCCGTCGGAAAAGGAATCGGGCGTGACGTTGACAATGCCCATGACGAGCGCCGGACGCGGGAAAACAAATTCAAATTGGCGCGCGCGGAAAAGCATTTGCCGAATTTACGACATGCGATTTACGATTTACGAGTCCAAAATCTGTTCGGCGCGTAAATCTTATATCGAAAACCGAAAATCCCGTCAGACCTTCGTTCGAAAATACGCAATCGTGTCCGTGAGTCCCTGCGCGAGCATCACTTTCGGCTCCCATTTGAGAATTTTCTTTGCCTTTGAAATGTCCGGCTTGCGCTGTTTGGGATCGTCCTGCGGCAGCGGCTTGAAAACAATTTTGCTTTTGGATTTTGTCGCGCGGATGATTTCGTCGGCGAATTGCAGCATGGTCAATTCCACCGGGTTGCCGATGTTCACGGGCAAGTCATAGTCACTCATCATCAGCCGGTAAATGCCCTCGATCAAATCGGAGACGTAGCAAAAGCTGCGCGTCTGCGTGCCTTTGCCGAAAACGGTGATGGCTTTGTTTTTGAGCGCCTGCGAAATAAATGCCGGGACGACGCGGCCGTCGTTCAATCGCATTCTTGGGCCGTAAGTGTTGAAAATCCTGACAATGCGAGTCTCAACTTTGTGCTCGCGGTGATAAGCCATCGTCAGTGCCTCGGCGAAGCGCTTGGCCTCGTCGTAACAGCCGCGCGGGCCGATGGTGCTGACGTTGCCCCAGTATTCCTCGGTCTGCGGATGCACGAGCGGATCGCCATAAATTTCCGAGGTGGAGGCGACGAGGAATCGGGCTTTCTTATTTTTGGCAAGGCCGAGCGCCTTGTGCGTGCCGAGCGAGCCAACCTTCATCGTCTGGATCGGAATTTGCAGATAATCAATCGGGCTGGCGGGCGACGCGAAGTGCCAGACGTAGTCCACGGGCGCGTCGAGGAAAATAAATTCGGTGACGTCCTGCTGGATGAATTTGAAATCCGGATTGCCGCCGAGGTGCGAGATGTTGTCCACGCTGCCGGTGACAAAATTGTCGAGGCCGATGACTTTGTGGCCGCGCGACAAAAGCAGATCGGTGAGGTGCGAGCCGAGAAATCCGGCGGCGCCGGTGACGACGGAGGTTTTTTTCATCGTGATTTGTTAAATGGTTGAACTGTTAAAATTGCGAAGTGAAGAGTATTGAAACAATTGAACGATTCAACCATTTAACGCTTCAACAAATCACTTCGCCCCGGTTCCGCGCAGGACGGCAGGAAGCGTGAGCAGCAGAATTTTCACGTCAAGCCAGAGCGACCAGTTGTCAATGTATTCCAAATCAAGGCGCACCCAGTCCTTGAAATCGGAAATCTGGTTGCGGCCCTTGACCTGCCAGAGGCACGTCAGGCCGGGCTTGACGCTCAGACGGCGGCGGTGGGCGAGGTCGTTGAAGCGCTTGACCTCGTCCACGGGCAACGGGCGGGGGCCGACGAGGCTCATTTCGCCGCGCAGGACGTTCCAAAGCTGCGGCAGTTCGTCGAGGCTGTATTTGCGGAGGAATCTCCCGAGGCGCGTCACGCGCGGGTCGTTGGTGACCTTGAAGACGGGGCCGGTCATCTCGTTCATCGCCTCAAGCTCGTGCTTGAACTGCTCGGCGTTGGTGACCATGGTGCGGAATTTATAGACCGTGAACGGCGCGCCGTTCTGGCCAGAGCGCTGCTGCCGGAAAAAAACCGGTCCGGGCGAGGCCAGCTTGATCGCCAGCGCAATCAACGGGATGACTGGAATCACAATCAAAAGCAGGAGCATTAAAAATGCACCGGTGAAATCCACGACGTGCTTGACGAGGCTTTGCCATGAGATTTCAGGCGCGGTGCGGAAGATGAGCAGCGGATGGCCGAGCATCTCGTCAAGGGTCGTGCGCGAAATCTGCGTGCTGAAAAAATCGGCGAGCAGCCAGACCTCGACGCCTTCGAGTTCGCAGGCCTTGATGACGTTTTCGACCTGCTCGAAGTAGGTGTGGCGGGCGTTCAAAATCACTCCGTAAGCCGAGTGATCATGAAGCATCTGGATGAGCTGCGGCAGCGCGTGGGCCGTGAGGTCGAACTGGGCGATGATGGCGACGCTTTCATCCTTGAGCCCTTCCAGTTCGACGCACATGCGGTTGATTTCCTTTTGCGTGCCGACGAGAATGAACCGGCGTCTGTATTGGGATTGCGCCACCTTGCTGCGCAAGACCAGCCGCACAAGCTCCTCCTTCGACCAGATCAGCGAAAAGCTGATGCCGCAGAAGAACACCATCATGCCGCGCGGCACGATTGCATTCATGTGAAAGGCATAAGTCGTCACCGCCAGCCCGACGGTTGTGAGCAGGCAGCCCTTGGCAAGCGGCCAGAGAAAGTTGCCGCGCGGGCAAAGCGGCGCGCGGTTGTAAAAATTCTGCGATTCGAGGACGAGCGGGCCGCCGATGATCAGCGCGAGGAAAAGCCATGCCAGATTGTCAAAGGTGGTTTGCGTGGAAACCGGCTCCAGTTTCAACCATTCGATGACCTGCGGATTGGTGCGCAACGTGTAGGCCAGCCAAAAACTGAAGGCAAACAGCATGGCATCCGCCAACTGGTGGATTTGCGCCCGAATCTGGCGGTCACGTCGCAACATAGGTGTTCAAAAACAGCAGAACGTCGTGCAGCATAAATGACCGGCGGCGAATTTCAATCCTTTTAACCGCCGTCATTTTCGCGGCGGCGGCTGAAATGCAGGCACGGATGCCGCGATCAATTTTTCCATGCGCGCAAACGCCGCGTCTTCCCGCCCCGGCTCGCATGTCGTAAAATAACTGACGTAAGCCCAGCGCTGCAAAACGCCGGTGAACAGCAAATCGTGCGTGAGCAGTTTCAAATACCCGTAAAACTCCGGCGTCTGTTCCTCGTCCGCCACAAACCAGAACACATAAATGCCGCTGACTTTTTCCGTCCCGCCGCCGGGCTTCTGAAAATTTGCGCTGATGAGCCATTTCGCAACCGGCAGTTCGTAAGGCAGCGCGCCGCCGACCGGCACATTGACGACGTTTTTTGAATCAATATGCCAGCCCTGCCCCGGCAGGCAGTAGTCCGGCTTGTGGATGCTCGTCCGGTCCGTGCCCATCAAAACAATCGTTCCCGTCATGGCCGCGCCGTCGGGCGACTGATAAAGCCGCTCGGTATAGCTCGTGTCCTTGGGCAGGTAACCCAGGACAACTTCCGGCTCCGGAATGTTTGTGGAGGTGAAATCCAGGACGCGCTCCGGCAGTCCAATTTTCACCTGCACGCTGCCGGGAACCGGCGTGAATTTGACGCCCGGCACGCCAAGCTTTTGATTCGTCTTGAGCCGGACCAGCATGGCCGCCGTTCCCGCCATCAAAATAAGCGCGGCAAAAAATATCAGCAGCTTTTGATTTTTCATGCGCGTTTCTTTTCAGCCGGTTTCTCCATCAACCGCCCGGCAACCAGCAGCCCGACAATCGCCGGAACATAGGGCAGCAGGCTGATGATCCCAAACGGGCCGCCTTCGTGGACGTAATCGCCCCATTTCTGGCCGCCCGCTTCCGCCGCGATGATGATGCACAACAACCGCGCCATGTTGCCGAGGATTGCAAACGGCAGCGCCGAGGCCATCAGAAAAAATCTTTTCCACGGCGAACGGAAGGTGCCGAATGCAAAAACCGTCGCCAGCAGAAAAATGGCGATCAGGCTTCTCATCCCGCCGCACGCCGCCGCCACATCATAGCCGTAATGCCCCGACGGATCCAGCAACTGCGTGCCCTGCCGGATGACGCCGATTCCGATCAGATGCGAAACCGCTTCCACCAGCCGGCAGACAAACAGCCGCAATGGAAACAAGATGAAATTCAAATGCGCCGTCAGCGGGATTGAAAACACAAAAAGGAAAAACGGATAGATGCTGTGCCGCAGCCATTCGCGTCCCCACGCCATTCCCATCAACGCGTAAATCCCGGCAAACAGGGCGACGATGGAAATCAACGGCTGCTGGAGCAGAAAACCGGCGACGTGCAGCACCCCGGCAAGCGCAAGCATCAGCAATCCCGGCCACCAGACTTTCAACGACAGCGCGAGCAGATCCTTGCGCTTCCACCAAAAAATTCCGACAACCAGAAATGGGATGATGTCGCCGTAGCTGTCGTCGTTCTGATCGTCCCCGCCGCCGATGTTATACAGAAAATAGAGCCAGCCAAACAGCGAAGATGTGTGGACGTAACCCAGGATTGAGTTGCCCCAAAACTGGAACAGCAGCAGCCACACCGCGAGCAGCGCGAAGAAAAACGCCTTGTTTGGCAGCCGATGCCAGCATTCAATCGTGTCCGCCCGCCAGTCCGGCGGCGATTCTTTGCTTTGATTTTCGTTCATGCGCGCGTAGTTCCAGCCTTGAGATAACAAAATCCCCGCTTTCACTCAAACAAATTTGGCGTCGCACGGTTAAGATCACCAGTGTTGCGCCGCTCCAAAACCGCATCGCATATTTCCCGCCACGCCAATTCTCCGGCAACAATTTCGCTGCCACCATCCACTGCTGCGGCTGGTCTGCGACACAGTCGCGCTCCGCTAAAACCAAGCGTCGCCCTAATGTATTTGGAAAAAATCCTCTCCTGTCCCAGAATTGAACCGTGACCGGAATTGAATTGAATCCAACCGGCCCGGAATTTTTGAACTTCTGACCCGGACGTTCATCGCGTCCGTCAAGAATCACGGCCACGCCGCGCACAACCCGTTCCGTGTAAAATTCTGCACGACACCGAAGCCCGGCTGGCAAAATTTTCCGGGACTGGGCGCATTTCAAATGGTTGACGCCTTGCCATGCCCTTGGCTGCTTTCATGGCCTCATTAAGCCAGCCGAGATTTTCAACGCTTCAAAATCATCCGGCTTTCGGCAAGGTGATTGCTTAATAGCTTTTGAATGCTCAAAAAAGATTGTAAATTCGGGCGGATTTGCCCGGACAGTTTGAAAAATTCAGGCAAATCCGGCCCGGAAGCCGGTTGCATCCGCAGGATTGGACTGTTTGAAATTGTCCATGCCGTTCAAAAAGCGACGCGCAACTGACGCGCGTTTGTTATGATTAAAAATTACACCGCCAACAATTGTTTCGACGAAATGCTCGACGCAAAGGGCAAGCTGCGTCCGCATTACCGCAAGTTCCAGAAACTTTTCCAGGGTCTCACGCGCGCCGAATTTGCAGCGAAGCGACAGGCGATGGACATGGCATTTTTGCGGCAGGGCGTGACCTTCAATGTCTATGGCGACGCGCAGGGCGCGGAGCGGATTTTTCCGTTCGACATGATTCCGCGCATCATCCCGGCGAAGGAATGGGAGCACATCGAGCGCGGCCTCGCGCAGCGCATCACGGCGCTGAATCTTTTTCTGCACGACATTTATCACGAGCAGAAAATTTTGAAGGACGGCGTCATTCCGCCGTTTTATGTCTTGTCGGGAAAACATTTTCGCCGCGAGTTTGTGAATTTTGAAGTGCCGAAGGGAATTTACATTTCCGTCTGCGGAACGGATTTGATCCGCGACCGCGACGGCAATTACCTCGTGCTCGAAGACAACGGCCGCTGTCCATCCGGCGTGAGCTACGTTTTGGAAAACCGCCGCGCGATGAAGCGCGCGTTCCCGGCGATGTTTGAAAGCATCGGCGTCCAGCCGGTGGATCAATACGCGCAGGAGCTTTTGAAGGCGCTCAAATACATCGCGCCCGCCGGCGTGGCCGACCCGACCGTCGTGCTGCTCACGCCCGGCGCCTATAACAGCGCGTATTTCGAGCACACTTATCTCGCGCGGCAGATGGGCATCGAAATTGTCGAGGGCCGCGATTTGTTCGTTCGCGATTCGCGCGTGTTCATGCGCACGACCAAAGGGCTGCATCCGGTCCACGTCATTTACCGGCGCATTGACGACGATTTTCTCGACCCGACGGTTTTCCGAAAGGATTCAATGCTCGGCGTGCCGGGAATCGTCCACGCTTACCGCGCCGGAAATGTTTCGCTCGCAAATTCCATCGGCACGGGCATCGCCGACGACAAGGTGATGTATTATTTCGTGCCGAAAATGATCAAATATTATCTTGATCAGGAACCGATTTTGCCGAACGTGCCGACGTATCTCGCGAACGAGGAGGCGGACAAAAAATATATTCTGGAGCATCTGCCCGAACTCGTCGTCAAGGCGGCGAACGAATCTGGCGGCTACGGAATGCTGATCGGGCCGAAGGCGACGAAGGCCGAAATCGCCGCGTTCCGCGAAAAAGTCATTGCCGAGCCGCGCAATTACATCGCACAGCCGCTCGTGTTTTTCTCGCAACATCCGACGGTTTGCGACGGCTCGGTGGAAGGGCGCCATGTGGATTTGCGCCCGTTCATTTTGTCGGGCGAACGGATTTCAATCATTCCCGGCGGCCTCACGCGCGTCGCGTTGCGGAAGGATTCCATCGTCGTCAACTCGTCGCAAGGCGGCGGCAGCAAGGATACTTGGGTGCTTTATGGAGATGAATAATTTAACAAGCGTTGCATCGTTGAATTGTTGCATCGTTACATCGGGTTGCGTTCTGGTGACGCAAGCCAATTTGCCGATTCACGATTCACGATTCACGATTCAACAACCCTCATGTTAAGCCGCGTCGCACATTCGCTTTACTGGATGGCCCGTTACATCGAGCGCGCCGAAAACGTCGCGCGCCTTGTGGACGTGAACCTGCAGCTGCTCCTCGACCTGCGCAACCTCGACGAAAAACGCCTCGCCGCGCACTGGCTGCCGATCGTGAAAGCCACCGGCGACGAGGAGGCGTTTTTCAAACTGCACCCGCGCGCGACCGGCCACGCCGTCACCGAATTTCTCGTCTTCCAAAGTGAGAATCCAAATTCAATCGTCCAGTGCATTTGCGCCGCGCGCGAAAACGCCCGCATGGTGCGCGACCAGCTCACGCTCGAATTGTGGGAGGAATTGAACCGGCTTTATCTTTTCATCCGTTCGCCGCAGGCGCGCAAAGTCTGGCAGCGCAGCCCCAGTGAATTTTTCCAGGAAATAAAAGCCGGCTCGCTGCACCTGAACGGCATCGCCAACGCGACGCTGATCCACAATGAAGGCTGGTGGTTCGTGCAGTCCGGGCAATTTCTCGAACGCGGCGACAAGACAACGCGAATCCTCGACGTGCGCTACGAAACGCTGCCCGAACGCGGCGCGCCCAAAAGCGTGAGCCAGACCGAGGCGCTCGAATGGTCGGCGGTCCTGCGCTCGTGCAGCGCGTGGGACGCCTACAAATCCATTTATGGCGCGGAAGTCAATCCACGGCTCGTCGCGGAATTTCTTCTGCTCAACGACAATTTTCCGCGCTCGCTGCGTTTTTGCGTCGGCGAATTGAATTACGCCGTCCGGCAGATTTCCGGCGCGGCGGAGGGATATTTCCGCAACGACACCGACAAGTTGGCCGGGCGTTTTCTCGCCGAATTGCAGTTCAGCACGATTGACGAAATTTTTGATTACGGCCTGCACCAGTATCTCGACGATGCGCAATTGAAGTTGAACAACATCGGCGTCGCGCTGTTCAACGCCTACATTTTCCAGCCGTTCCAAAGCCCGGACGGCGAATTCATGGTTCAACAGGAAGAACAGCAACAGCAGTTCAAAAAAATTTCTGATTTATGAAACGCATCGGAATTCTCACCGCCGGCGGCGACACGCCCGCGCTCAACGCCACGATTCACGGCGCAGTCACGCGCGCCAACCAGCTCAAGGTTGAAGTCATCGGTTTGATCAAAGGTTTTAATTGTCTCTTCAACCCGCGCGTGCCGCACGTCCATCTCAATCCGCTTTACCAGAACATTCCCGAACTCGACCCGACAAAAGGCGGCACGCTCATCGGCTCTTCGCGCGATTTTGTTGACCCAAATAAAAAAGATGATCTTGATCTCGTCGCATCGCGTTTGAAACAACTCGGTATCGAGGGACTCATCTGCATCGGCGGCGACGGCACGTTGAACGGATTGCAGCCATTTGCGGAAAGATTGCCGACCGTGCTTGCACCCAAGACAATTGACAACGACCTCGGCCTGAATTATCCGAGCGAACCGGACGAATATGTCCGCGTGAACGACGCTGCCGCGAAACACGGCTTTCGCTACAAGCGCACCGAGTCGCACACGCAATTTGATCTGAACAACATCGTGAATTACGCCACGCCGGGTTACGCCACCGCCGTTTTTGTTTCGGCGAGCGGCGTTGAGCGCATCCGCACGACGGCGGAAAGCCACCGCCGCATTGCCATCATCGAAGTCATGGGGCGGCATTCCGGTTACATCGCGCTCGGCTCGACTTACGGCCAGCCAGACATCGTGCTCGTTCCCGAAATCGCGCCGGACTTGGAACTGCTCGTCTCGCGCGTGAAGCATCTTTACGATTTGCAAAAAAATGTCGTCATCGTCTGCGGCGAAGGCATCGTGGACGAGCAGGGCCGTGAACTCGGCGCGGAAACAAAATCCACCGACCCGGCCGGCAACGTCGTCTTGAGCGGCGCATCGGAGGCGTTGCGCTCGAAACTGATCCAGATGATCGGCGACAAATTTTTCCAGCTTTACCGTCGCGGCGAATCGGCCAAGGAAGCCATCTTCACCCGCAAAGTCGGCCACACGCAGCGCGGCGGCAGGCCGATTTTATTCGACCGCTTTTACGCGGCGGCGCAGGGCGCGAAGGCAGTTGAACTTTTAGTTGAAGGCCGCAACAACGCCGTTTCCGTTTTGCAATACAACACGACAAAAGGTTTTTACGTCGAGGGCTACGACGCGAACCGTTTCCGCGATCGCTGGGGTCTGATCCACGCGCGGAAAATGCACCCGGCGCTTTACGATCCGAAATTGATGAAGCCGTCCAAGCTCGGCATGGATTATTTGATGCCGATTTTCACCGACGCGATCGGCGAGGACGACATGGAACACACAAGGCGCACGCTGTTCGCCGCCGGAAATCTTTCGCAGCCGTATCACTCGATCAACACGGACGTTCACAAGCGCATCCGTTATTTGCAGGCGGAAACGGTTTAATCCAAAATAACGATGTCCATCCACGTTGCGCTCCACCATAAGACGCACTACAAATACGACCGGCTCGTCAACCTCGGCCCGCAAGTCGTGCGGCTGCGGCCCGCGCCGCATTCGCGCACGCGGATTTTAAGCTACTCGCTGAAAATCCGGCCGGAAAAACATTTCATCAACTGGCAGCAAGACCCGCAATCCAACTACGCCGCGCGTCTCGTCTTTGAAGAACCGACGCGGGAGTTCTGCGTCGAAGTGGATTTGGTTGCAGAAATGGCAGTGCTGAACCCATTCGATTTTTTCCTGGAACCGAGCGCGCAGAAATTTCCGTTCGCTTACGACCCGTCGCTCGACCACGAACTCGCCCCGTTCCAGCGCAAATGCTGGCTCACGCCGAACTTCATGCGGTATTTGGCGGAGTTGCGCCGCGACCTGATTGGCGAAGTCAAACGGCGCACTAAAAAAGAGCGGCTGGAAATGCCGGACAGCGAAAAGCAGCCGACGAATGATTTCATCGTCGCCATCAACCAGCGCCTGTGGAAGGACATCAAATACACCATCCGGCTGGAACCCGGCGTGCAAACGCCGGAAGAAACGCTCACGAAAATGAGCGGTTCGTGCCGCGACTCCGCGTGGCTGCTCGTGCAACTCATGCGGCACTTCGGTCTCGCGGCGCGGTTCGTTAGCGGCTATTTGATCCAGCTTAAACCAGACGTGAAATCGCTCGACGGCCCGAGCGGCGCGGAAAAAGATTTCACCGATCTGCACGCGTGGACGGAAGTGTATCTGCCGGGCGCGGGCTGGATTGGCCTTGATCCGACTTCCGGTTTGCTTGCAGGCGAAGGTCACATTCCGCTCGCCTGCACGCCCGATCCCTCGAGCGCCGCGCCGATTTCGGGCGGCGTGGACGAATGCGAAACCGAGTTCGAGTTCGACATGACGGTGAAGCGTGTTTACGAATCGCCGCGCGTCACCAAGCCTTACACCGAGGAGCAATGGGCGGACATCGAGAAGCTCGGCCACGCGATTGATGTGGATTTGAAAAAGGGCGATGTGCGCCTAACAATGGGTGGCGAGCCAACGTTTGTTTCCGTGGATGATCCCGACGGCCCGGAATGGAATTTCACCGCGATGTCGCACAAGAAGCGCATTCTCTCCGGCGAATTGATCCGCCGGTTGCGCGGAAAATTTGCGACCGGCGCGCTGCTGCATTACGGCCAGGGCAAATGGTATCCCGGCGAACCGCTGCCGCGTTACGCGCTCGGCTGTTACTGGCGCAAAGACGGCGTGCCGGTCTGGAAAGACGATTCGTTGATCGCCGACGAATCAAAAAATTACGGCCACGGTGCGAAGGAAGCAAAGGAGCTTGCAACGCGGCTTGCCAAAACGATTGGCGTGAAGCCAGAGCATTTGATTCCCGCTTACGAAGATGCCTTTTATTATTCTTGGAAGGAACGCCGTTTTCCGTCAAACATCACGCCGGAAAAATCCAATCTCAAGGACAAGCAGGAGCGCGAACGGATCGCGCGGATTTTTCAGCAAGGACTCGGCTCGGTCGTTGGCTACACGCTGCCGCTCAAACGCGCGTGGATTGGCAATGAGCAGGGCTGGATGTCTGGCTCATGGTTTTTGCGCGACGACGACACCCTCTGGCTGATTCCCGGCGACTCCGCGATGGGCCTGCGTTTGCCGCTCGATTCCGTGCCGTGGGTTGCGGAAAAAGATTATCCGTGGCTGCGCCCGCAAGATCCGTCGCAACCGGATTTGCCGGAACTGCCCAAGGAATTTCCGTATCGCCGACAAGTCGTCAGTCGCCGCGATGCGCCGTTGCCTGCGGGTTATGGTCCGGGCCAGCGCGCACAAAAACTTGGCAAGCTGGAAGAAAAACCAGAACTGAAACCGGATGAGGATCCGAATCGTCGTCCCGCGCCGGGCGAATCCGCGCCGTGGATCATCCGCACCGCGCTCTGCGTCGAGCCGCGCGACGGGCGGCTGCACGTTTTCATGCCGCCGGTGGAAAAGGCGGAAGATTATTTGGATCTCATCGCCGGCATTGAAACCAGCGCCGCCGAATCCGGTCTGCCTGTCGTCATCGAAGGCGAAACGCCGCCGAAAGATCCGCGGCTGAACAAACTCGCGGTCACGCCCGATCCCGGCGTGATCGAGGTGAACATGCATCCGAGCAAAACTTGGGAAGAGCTCGTCGAGCGCACCACGACACTTTACGAGGAAGCGCGTCAAACGCGGCTCGGCACGGAAAAATTCATGGTGGACGGTCGCCACACCGGCACCGGCGGCGGCAACCACATCATCATCGGCGGCGAAACGCCGACCGACTCACCGGTTTTGCGCCGGCCGGATTTGCTGCGCTCGCTGCTGACGTATTGGCAGAACCATCCGTCGTTGAGCTGGCTGTTCAGCGGTTTGTTCATCGGCCCGACCTCGCAGGCACCGCGCATTGACGAGGCGCGCAACGATTCGCTTTACGAGCTCGACGTCGCGTTCAAGGAAATGGACAAGCAGATCAGTCAATTCGGCCAGACGCCGCCGTGGCTGGTGGACCGGCTGTTCCGTAATTTGTTGATTGATTCCAGCGGCAACACGCATCGCGCCGAATTTTCGATTGATAAACTTTACGCGCCCGAAAGCAGCACCGGCCGGCTCGGCCTCGTCGAAATGCGCGCGTTTGAAATGCCGCCGCATTCGCAGATGAGCCTCGCGCAACATCTGCTGCTGCGCGGCCTCGTCTCGAAATTTTGGAAGGAGCCATACAAAAACGGCCTTGTGCGCTGGGGCACGGACATCCACGACCGCTGGATGCTGCCGCATTTTTGCGAGACGGATTTCCGCGATGTCATCGGCGATTTGAACGAAGCGGGTTATCCGTTCGAGGCCGAATGGTTCGCGCCGCATTTTGAATTCCGCTTCCCGCGCATCGGCGATCTGGAGCAGCGCGACATGCGGATCGAGCTCCGCACGGCGCTCGAACCGTGGCACGTCCTCGGCGAAGAACCGGGCGGCGGCGGAACGGTGCGCTATGTGGACAGCTCGGTGGAACGCCTGCAAATCAAGGCGCGCGGCCTGGCGGGCGACCGTTTCGCCATCACCTGCAACGGCCATCGCGTGCCGCTGCATCCGACCGGCACCAATGGCGAGGGTGTCGCCGGCGTGCGCTACCGCGCGTGGCAGCCGCCGATTTGTTTGCAGCCCACGATCAAATCACACGCGCCGCTGCGCTTCGATCTTTACGA
>CAYPTV010000032.1:0-13339 GCA_964413505.1 uncultured Bifidobacteriaceae bacterium
GCCTGCCGCGCGTGCTGCACTGGCTGGCGGCGGATCAATGGCACTGGATTCACACGATATTTCCGCGCGTCAACTCGCGCGGCTGCGGGATCGAATGGGTTTCCGCTCCATTCATCGCCCTGTTGAAAACCGACCGGCTGTTGTTTCTAATCAATTTCGTTTCATTTTCAATGCTACCCGGCCTGATTTTCAGCGTGTTCACGCGGCTTGGGGTGCGTCGGCGCGTGGCGTGGCATTGGATGTGGATTGTGCCGACGGGCTACTGCTTTTTGTTGCAGGCGGCAAGTCTTGGAAATGATTTGTTTGATGCCACTTTCGCCTTGGCGGCGGTGGACTTCGCGTTGCGCGCAAACAAGTCCCATTCGCCCCGCGATTTTTTTACTTCCGTATTAGCGGCAGCGCTGCTGACCGGTGTCAAGATGACCGGCCTGCCGCTGCTGCTGCCGTGGGCGGTGGCGCTTCTTCCTTCGTTGAAACTGGCGCTGCGCCGGCCGGCGCGAACCTTTCTGGTCGGGGTGCTGGCATTGTTTGCATCCACCCTGCCGACGGCTGTTTTCAACGCGCAACATTATCACGGCGACTGGACCGGCACTAGCCCCGAAAGCGCCGGGTTTAAAAAAAATCCGGCATTGCAGGCGGCACACAACGTGGTCTTGTGCGCCGTCCAGAACTTCAGCCCGCCTTTGTTTCCGTTTGGAAAATCATGGGATGGCTTCGTCCATAAAGTGATGCCGGGCTGGTGGCACGAGCGGATTGTGAACATGATGGAGTCCGGCGGTGCGAATTTGCATATTGATGAAATTCAGGTCGAGGAGGCCGCCGGGCTGGGCTTCGGCGTCTGCGCGCTGCTAGTTGCCAGCATCATTGCGGTGGCGGCGCAAACACTGCGGATGCGGGTTGTCAGAAGCCCGAAATCCCGCGAGGCGATGTGGCTGGCCGCCGTCCGGCTCTCGCCGTTTGCCGCCTTGCTTGTGATGTTCACGCAGGCGAATACGGCTCCGCTCGGACGCACCATCGCGCCTTATTATGCGCTGTTGATCCCCATCCTGCTGCTGCATCCGGAGCATGAAAAACTGGTGGCACGCCGCTGGTGGCGGACGTCGGCGTTTGCGGTTTTTGTCATGGCGGCTGGATTGCTGGTTGTCTCCCCCGCGCGTCCGCTTTTTCCGGTCGAAACATTTTTGGGGGAAATCTCCGGCGCGAAGTCTCCGGCGCTGGAACGGGTGCGCGAGGTTTATTCCGTCTATCACGCGCGCAACGACGCCTTTGCGCCCGCAAAGGAAATTCTTCCGCCGGGCTTGAAAATTCTGGGACTTGTCACTTATGACGATCCAGAAACTTCGCTGTGGCTTCCACTTGGTTCGCGCGAAATCAAGCATGTCAGCCCCGGTGACACGCCAGCAGAGTTGAAGGCGCGCGGCGTCGAATACATCCTCGTCAAGCCGGACGTGGTCGTAACGTGGTTCGACGGCACGCCCGACGACTGGTTCAAGCGTATGAACGCAACCGTGGTCAAAACAATCCCGCTCAACCTGCGCGCCTCCGTCGGCCCGCTCGACTGGTATCTGTTGAAGCTTGATTAAAATTCGCAAACCCGCGCTCGCCAAACCGTCGTGCGTTCGGCTAAAATTTTTCCGTGGCCGATTCCATTGAACTTTCCATCGTGATGCCGTGTCTGAACGAGGCCGACACGCTGGCCAATTGCATCCGGCAGGCGCGGCGCGGCCTTGAACGCTCCGGCGTGCGCGGTGAAATCATCGTCGCCGACAATGGGAGCACCGACGGCTCGCCGGAGATTGCCGCCTGCGAAGGCGCACGCGTCGTGCCGGTGGAAAAAAAGGGCTACGGCAATGCCCTGCGCGGCGGCATAGCGGCTGCGCAAGGGAAATTCATCGTGATGGGCGACGCCGACGAAAGCTATGATTTTATGGAGTCGGGGAATTTTGTGATGAAATTGCGCGAAGGATTTGACCTCGTGCAAGGCTGCCGTCTGCCCGCCGGCGGCGGAACCGTTTTGCCCGGCGCGATGCCGTTTTCGCACCGCTGGCTGGGCAACCCGATGTTTTCGCTGATGGCGCGGCATATGTTCGCCGCGCCGATCCACGATGTTTATTGCGGTCTGCGCGGCTTCACGAAGGCATTATATTTGCATTTGGAACTTCAGTGCGAAGGCATGGAATTCGCCACGGAGATGATCATCAAATCCAGCCTGCACGGCGCGCGCATCGCGGAAATTCCCATCACGCTGCATCCCGACGGGCGCAAGGCGCACGCACCGCACCTGCGCACCCTCCGCGACGGCTGGCGCACGCTGCGATTTTTTCTCGTGTTCAGCCCGCACTGGCTGTTTTTTGTGCCGGGGACGATTCTGGTTTTGATCGGGCTGGCTGGATACGCCGTCGCACTGCCGGGTTTGCAGATTGGCGGCGTGACATTCGATGCGCACACGCTGTTGTTTTCCAGCCTCGCCGTTTTGATGGGCTATCAATCCATCCTGTTCGCCGTCTGCGCGAAAACTTTTGCCATCAACGAGGGACTGCTGCCCAAAGACCCGCAGTTCAACCAGTTTTTCAAGGTGATTTATCTCGAACGCGGCCTGGCCATCGGCGCGCTGGCGTTTCTCGCGGGAATTTTTCTGCTGGGCGACGCCGTATGGCAATGGAAGGCCGCGCATTTCGGCCATCTGGATTATGCGGTGACGATGCGCTGGGTGATTCCCGGCACGACGCTGACGGCGCTGGGATTTCAGACCATCCTGTCAAGTTTCTTCGTCAGCATTCTCGGGATGAAACGGCGATGAGTGTTTCACCCGACAAATCCGGGTTTGACCAATACGCCGCCGACTACGACGGCGCATTGGCGCAGGGCATTTCCGTTTCCGGTGAGGACAAGGAATTTTTCGCGCGCGGACGCATCGCGTGGCTGGCAAAAACTCTGGGCGAAAAATATCTTTCAACGGAAACCGCTCTTGATTTCGGCTGCGGCACCGGCCAGGCCGCACCATTGCTGAAAGAAATCCTCCGCGCTCAAGAAATTCTCGGCGTGGATGTCTCCGAAGGCCTGCTCGCCGTGGCGCAACGCGAACATGGCGGCGCGGGCATCGAATTCCGCGCGCTCAAAAACCACCAGCCCATGGGTGAGTTTGATCTCGCATACTGCAACGGCGTTTTCCACCACGTTCCGCTCGGCGAGCGCGCCGGGGCGGTCAACCACGTCTTTCGGAGCCTCAAGCCCGGTGGAATCTTCGCACTGTGGGAAAACAATCCATGGAATCCCGGCACGCGCTATGTCATGAGCAAAATTCCATTCGACCGTGACGCCATCACGCTCTCGCCGCCAACTGCCCGGAAGTTGTTGCGCGACGGCGGATTTGAAATTTTGCGGACGGATTTTCAATTCTTCTTTCCGCGCTTCTTGAGCTGGTTTCGCCGGCTGGAACCGTCGCTGGCAAAAACCCCGATAGGTGCGCAATATCAAGTGTTGGCGCGCAAGCCGGATTAAAGAACATATGCCATCCTGTCGTTTTTTTCGTCAGCGCTCTTGTGATGAAATGTCCACCAACATCGCGCCAGTGATTCCATGTAAAATCCGCGCTCGCCAAACCTGCGCTCTCTCCATTAAATTCCTCGTGTGAACAAGTCCGTCGTGTCGAGCGGCTTCATGCCCTGTCTAAAACCGCCCGAACTCATGAATACCACCCCCGCCCAGAAATGCTTTTTTGGCGGCCTTGAATCTTTGCGGGGACTGGCGGCGCTTCTTGTGGTTTTTTATCATTTGGCCCCGCTTATCAAAAACCCCGTCACCTCCTGCTGCTTTGTAAAAAACGGCTATCTGATGGTGGATATGTTTTTCATTTTGTCGGGCTTTGTCATTTTTCACAACTACGGCACCAAGCTTGGAAGCATGAGCGAAATCGGTCGGTTTATGATGCTGCGGTTTGGCCGTTTGTATCCCTTGCATCTGGCCACATTGCTGCTCTTTTTGGTCGTGGAAACGGCAAAGTATGTCGGCGAATCCAGATACGGCATGGTCCCCCACGAAACCACCGCTTTTTCTCTTAACAGCACCTCCGCCTTCATTGCCAACCTGTTTCTGGTCCAGTCATTTCTGGCTTCTGCAAATTTTAGTTTCAACACTCCCAGTTGGAGCATCAGCACTGAATTTTATACCTACATAGTGTTCGGCCTGGCGGTCTTTTTTGCGCCCAGCCGGATGCGTATGCGCCTGACGGCATCGGGAATCATCCTGCTCATGGTTTCCCTGCTTTGTTATAATCACAGTTACTGGCTCGGTCCGCAACCCGGCCTTTGCTTCTTGAGGTGTGTCCTGGGGTTTTTCATTGGAGTTTTGGCCTATGATTTCTTTATGGCGTGCAATTGGGTCGCCAAATGGGGCAACACCGCCGGGCTGTTCGTCGTGCTGGCTTCGGCAGCCCTTCTTGCTTTGAAGCCCCCGGAGAGCGCAGGATGGGATTATCTGGTGCTGCCATTGTTTGCCACGTTGATTGTTGTCGTCGCCGGCTCGGCTCCAGGGGTGCTGACAAACATCTTAAATTCCGGTCCATTGCGCTGGCTTGGGAAGGTTTCTTATTCAATCTACATGGTCCATCTATTTGTCGAGATGATTACGAGCCGCCTATATGTCTCGGCCAATGCGCTGTTGTTAAAACACGTCCAACATGGATGGCCGGCGGGCATCTCCGTCTTTTTATTGGGAATCTTTTTCATTCTTTTGACCGTTGCAGCAGTCCTCCTCCTGTCCCAACTGACGTATAAATGGATTGAAATCCCATTCCAAAAGGACTTCCGCCGCTTGTCGGAAATTTATTTTTCAGGAACATTGCCGGTTGAACCCAAAGGCCTGGCAGATCAGGCCGGCGGCGGTGTTCGGTGAAAAATCTTCCCCGCTGCCTGTCACTGGCAAACACCGGTGAGCCACCTGAAAACCCGCGCTCGCCAAACCGCCGCACTTTGAATTAAATTCTTCGCGTGGACGATTCCGTCGATCTTACGATTTTGATGCCTTGCCTGAACGAGGCGGAAACACTCGCGCGCTGCATCGAAAAGGCAAAAGCTGGAATTCAGCGCTCCGGCGTGCGCGGCGAAATCATTGTCGCCGACAACGGCAGTCTCGACGCCTCAATTGAAATTGCGGAAAAATCCGGCGCGCGGGTTGTCCTGGTAAATGAAAAAGGCTACGGCCGGGCGCTGCGCGGCGGAATCCGGGCCGCCGGCGGCAAATGGATTTTAATGGGCGATGCCGACGACAGCTATGATTTCTCCGAAATCTCCGGCTTCGTGAAAAAATTTCAGGAAGGATTTGATCTGGTCATGGGCTGCCGATTGCCAGCCGGCGGGGGAACCATCCTGCCCGGCGCGATGCCCTGGAAAAACCGCTGGCTTGGAAATCCAGCTTTATCTTTCATCGGACGGCTTTTTTTCAAATGCCCCGCGCATGATTTTCACTGCGGCCTGCGTGGGTTCACTAAAGACGCGTTTGAAAAAATGGAACTGCAGACGACCGGCATGGAATTCGCCTCGGAAATGGTCATCAAGGCCACGTTCAAAAATTTGAAGATCGCCGAGACGCCGATCACCCTGCACAAGGACGGGCGCTCGCGTCCTCCGCATTTGAAACCGTGGCGCGACGGCTGGCGGCACCTGCGCTTCATGCTGCTGTTTTCGCCGCAATGGCTGTTTCTGGCACCGGGAATCTGTTTGTCGGCGCTGGGCATTCTTTTCGCCGCCGCACTGTCGTTGGAAAACATACAAATCGGCGGCGTCGCATTTGATGTCGGCACGCTCGTGGTCGCGTGCATGACCGTCATCATCGGCTTTCAACTCGTCGCGTTCGCCTTTTTTACAAAAGTATTTGCCATTGCCGAGGGGCTGCTGCCGGACGACCCGAAATTTTCGCGCGCCTTCAAATTTTTCAACCTTGAAAAAGGAATTTTGATCGGTCTCGCCATTTTGCTGGCGGGAATTGTTTTGTCTGCGCGGGCGATTTGGATTTGGAAGCTGGCGGGCTTCGGCGAATTGTCCCCGGAGGAAAACCTGCGCCGGCTGATCCCGGCGGCGACGCTCATCGTGCTCGGCATCCAGTCCGTTTTTTCCAGCTTCTTCATGAGCGCACTGGGATTGAAGACATCTTCGCGCAAACCGCCGTCCCTGCCCAAGCCATGAAATCCATTGACCGGCTGCTGCAACGCTGGCGGATTGCCAGGGCGCGGCGCTTCATCAATCCCGGCGCGCGGATTCTGGACATCGGCAGCGCGGACGGCGCGCTGTTCCGGCAGTTGAACATTTCCGGCGCGCAGGGGATGGGCATTGATCCGACACTCAAATCAAACGCAACCGTGGATGGCCAGCCAATGATTGCCGGGTTTTTCCCAAAAGACATGCCATCCGTCGAGCCGTTCGATGTCATCACGATGCTCGCGGTGCTGGAACATTTTCCTCCGGCGCAATACGGGGAGTTGCGGCGCGGCTGCGTAAAATTTTTGAAACCCGGCGGGCGGCTCATCATCACCGTGCCTTCGCCTGCGGTGGATCATATTCTATCCATGCTGAAATTTCTCAGGCTGATTGACGGAATGTCTTTGGAAGAACATCACGGCTATGACGTGAACCAGACGCCGGCCATTTTTCCTGCGGAGGATTTCCGCCTGCTGAAGCGCGCCACGTTTCAGCTTGGATTGAACAACCTGTTTGTTTTTGAGTGTATTGAAGATTAAACTTCCGAACTTGCCCTCCGCCGCTCAACCTTGATGGACGGGCGCTTAACCTGAACGATGCAGTTGAATTCAAGTCAATGGCCCGCATTCCAGTGTAGGACAGGCGTGGTGCCTGTCTTCAGCTTGCCACAAAACCGGGGTTTTCCGCTTCGCAACCGGGGTTATTTGCTCTGTATTCAAGGTTATTTCCCTCAGACACGAGGTTTTTTACGCCGGACGCAAGGTTTTCCGTCCCGGAAACAAGGTTATTTATGCCGGACACGAGGTTTTCCGGCGCGGATGCGAGGTTATTTGTCGCGGATGCGAGGTTATTTGTCGCGGATGCGAGGTATTCTGCGACAAAATACCTCGCGTGCGCGCCGGAAAACCTCTCAAAAATGGCGAATTTGACCATTTTTGACCCATTTTCAACCGTCAACCCCGTTTTTTGCCGGTTTTGGGCGGTTTAGCTCGGTTTCCGTGGTCGGGGATAAAAACCCCATCTCGAAGGTCGTAGTTGCGCGCTCCGCGCAAACCGCCAGCATTGCCCCACAGCCTGTTTTGCCATGTCCGGTTCGACAATTGAATTGAGTTGAACGTGTCAACTGCGGCAAAATCCGGTTCGCGATGCCACGCCTGAAAAAATTCACCCGTTCGCTGTTCACCGGCTACCTGATGCTGGGGGCGAACATTCTTTACACGCTGGCCTCCTTGCCGCTGATTTTGCATTACTTGAGCAAGTCCGAATTTGGCCTTTGGGCGCTCATACAGCAGGTCGCCAATTTTATCGCATTGATTGACCTTGGCATGAGCAGCTCAATTGGCCGCATCCTGATTGATCACAAGGACAGCCGCAGCAATGGCCGTTATGGGGGCACCCTCAAGAGCGGCATTCTGGTCGGTCTGGCGCAAGGATTGATCGTGCTGATTGTCGGTTTGAGCCTGGTTTGGTTTCTGGCGGCGTGGCTGCGGTTGCCGCAAGAACTTGACCGCACTTTTTTTTGGCTGATGACCGGACAGATATTGCTGACAGCGGCGATGTTTGGCACCCGCATCTTTGGACAGATATTGTATGCGTGGCAGCGGATTGATGTGACGAATTATACTGGAATCATCCAACTGGTCGCCCAGTTTGCGACGCTTTGGATTGGATTCGTTTTTGGATTCGGGATTTACAGCCTGCTGGCCTGCGCTGTGGCCGGCTCGATCTGCGGGGTTGGCATCACCGCTCTGGCTTGCGTCAAACTGGGTTTCTGGCCGAAGGCGGGGGAATGGGGCCGGGCTTCCCGCGAACAGTTCCGGGAATTGTTCCATTATGGCGCGGAAGTTTTTTTGATCAGCATCGGCTCCCAGCTCATCATCTCAAGCCAGACCATTCTCATCTCGCGCCAGTTGGGCATGGAATCGGCGGCGCTCTGGTCGGTGATGACCAAAATGTTCACGCTCGTCTACCAGATCATCTTGAGGATTGTTGGCAACGCCATGCCGGCATTCGCTGAAATGCAGGTGCGTGGTGAGTCGAACCTGCTGTGGAAGCGCTACCGGATGCTGTTCAATGTCACGAATGTTTTTGCAGGCGTGTGCGCCGTTCTTTTTGCGGCCTGCAACGGGTCATTTGTAACCCTTTGGACCAATGGAAAATTTTCATGGCCGGCGGCGGACAACGTGCTTCTGGCCGTCTGGATGATTTTCCTGACTCAACAATGCTGCCACAATTCCCTTATCGTGGGTCTCAAGGAAATCAGGACCTTGAAATATGTCTTCATCATCGAGGCAGGAGTGTTCATCGGCGTGGCATTGGCGATTCTGCCGTCCACAGGCATGACCGGAATGCTGGCCTGCTCGGTGATTGCAACGACATTGTTCACCTGGCTCGGCGGCGTTTGGCGCATCGCCACCATCTCCAAAATTGGTTGGAAGGCGCTACTGTGGGAATGGCAAAAACCACTGCTCAAGGTTTGGCTGGTCATGGTTCCGGTTTGGCTGGCGGCTGGTTGGATTTTATCGGACGTTTCCAACTGGTTCCGGTTGCCCGTCAATGTCTGCCTCCTGACAGCGTCGGGTGCATGGGCGGCAATCCGTTTTGGCGTCTCATTCGATCTGATTGACGAAGTCGCCCGGAAACTGCCGCAGCCATTGCACCGGATATCAATCACGTTGGCCGGCCTGATCCGTCCACGCCGGATTGATTAATGAAGCGCCATGCCCATATCCTCCAGCATTTCACGGCTCGCGTTCTTCAGCTTCAAGGCCACAATCCTGTCGCCGCCGGCCCAGTCGGGATAATAGTCAAAATTCACGTCTTCAGGTCCCGCAATGAGCTTATACCTGTTAAACGCAATCTTCGGAAAATCCTCCAGCTTGACCTCCCTGTTGACAAATATCAAAAGAGCATCGGGATTGGCGGGCGCGTCGTCCGGGGCGTTTGTTCCTGCAAGCAATTGGCGGACGGCGGGGGAAAAGACGTATTCATCTTTCGGATTTTCCGCCAGATAAAGCGCCAGATCCTTTTTCATGTCAATCGAGTCCTTCCGGTAAATGGACCAGGAAGCCTTCGTTACGTCATGCAACGAAATCGCCACCAGACAAAGCAGCACAGCGTCCACAACCATGATGCCGGGCTTGTTTTTGAACTTTTCGTGCAGCGCAAAAAGACCGTAGGCCGCCAGCACCACAAAAAATGGCAGCACATACAACAGGTTGCGGACGATCATCACCTTGAAAAGCGACACATACGCGACGTAAACGGCCATGACCAGAAACAGCCCGAAAATATTCCACTCCTTTTTCAGCAGCGCAGCCACAACACCGGCGATGCACAGGACGCTGATGAAAATGCTGGCCGCCGGCAGCCGTGAAAAAAGCACCAGGACATAGTAGGCGCATATTTTCGAAAAATGTTCCAAGCCAGGGTTCATGGTGTCCCACAACATGTGGCCGCCGCCGTAAATCCTTCGCTGCGCTTGCAGGCCGCTGAGAAAAGTCTTCATGTGATACACGCAGCCCGGCGTCGTGATGAAAAACACCACGGCAAAAACCGCGCCCATCAGGAACAACCGTCGCAGAAAAAGTTTCATCGCCTCGCCGCCCTTCCACGGTTGAAGGCTGGCCGCCATGCAGATGATGTTGTTCAGGCACACGATACCCGCCGTGTATTTTGTTCCGGCGGCAATCCCCGCAACCGCCGCGCTCCAGACAATCCGCTTCGTCAGGCTCATGTCCAGAAAAAGCATGACCGTTGACAGGATGGCAAACTGGACGGCAATCGCATCCGACACCGCCCAGCGCGAGTGATAACTGAATTCAAACGAGCTGCAAAACATCAATCCCGCCAGCAGTGCAAACCAGTATTTCTTGGTGATTTTCAGCGTCAGGACATAGACCCACACCACCGTCAGGCTGGCGACGCAAACAAACACGCAGCGCGAGAACACCGAGAAATCCGTGCTGCTCGCCAGCGACGGCACGTTGGCAAGCGCCGGGTGAACCAGATGAAAAAGTCCGTCTGCAAACAGGATCAACCAAAAACAAAAGGAGGGATACAGATAATTGGTGGGTATCACCCGCCAATGAAGATGAAAATCATCCACATACCCCGCGAAAATGTGTTCATCCCAGTGAAATCCAAAATTGGCGCCCAGCCAGCCGTTGACAACCAGAAACAGGTAAAGAATGACCGGGGTGGTCCAAATCAGGATTTTCAAAGGCTTGGTTTCGCGGATTGTGGACGGATGCACGCATGAAGTTTTAATGGCTCAGGCTTCAAAGTCAATTGACGATTGCGAGGCCCGGTTTTGAACAGGCCACACTATTTATTTCAGGCTTTTGCCTAATGATGAAGTGACAAGCCGCGTTTCTTTATCCAAAATCTCCCGAACGATTTTGCTCAAGAGATGAAAATTTCCGTGGTCATCTGCACCCACAATCCGCGCGAGGATTATCTGCGCCGCGTGCTGGAGGCTTTGCGCGCGCAGACATTGTCGCCGGCAGATTGGGAATTGCTGCTGGTGGACAACGCGTCGGAAAAACCTTTGGCGGGACGGATTGACCTTTCGTGGCATCCAAACGCGCGCCATCTGCGCGAGGAAAAAATCGGAAAGACCCACGCCCTGCTGCGCGCGATAGCTGAATTCAAGGGCGAACTTTTCATCATCGTGGACGACGACAATGTGCTGCGGGCGGATTATCTGGAAGCCTGCCTGAAAATCGCCGCAGATTATCCGTCGCTCGGCGCATGGGCGGGCAGTTGCCTGCCGGAATTTGAAATCGAACCTTCACCTGAACTACGTCCATGGCTGGCCGGACTGGTCATTGAAAAATTGACCGTGCCGATCTGGGCCAAGCTTCGGAATGCGACGATAGCCTGTCCGATGGGTGCCGGCATGGTGGCACGGCGAAACGTGGTGGAGCGTTACCGCGATCTGGCGTCAACCGAGCCGGTCCGTAAATTGTTGGGGCCTGACGGTAAAATGCCCGGCGCGGGGGACGACGCGGACATGGCGCTGTGCGGATTCAATCTCGGCCTGGGGACAGGTCGTTTCCCAGAACTGGAATTGACGCACCTGATTCCCGCGCGGAAACTCAACCTGAAATATCTTGAAAATCTCCACGAAGGTTTCGGCTATGCCGGTGTGGTGCTGAACGCCCTGCACCAGCCCGGATTTTCACCCGGCCTGCCGCGATGGGGCGGCGCGCGCATTCTGGCAAAACGATTCCTGTGGCTCGCGGCGGGGAAAAATCACGTCGAAAGACGCATCCGTATGGCCGAGGAGAAAGGCAAATTGCGGGCGCAACGAGGTCTTGCGCAGTTGAACTTTGCAAAAAATCAAAGGAAATGAATGGCTGAAGATTTTCCACGTCTGCTGGTTGCAACGGAATTTGCTCCCAACTCGTCGGGCGGCGGCGCAGCCATCGTGCGCCAGATGTTGAAAGGCTGGCCGGTTGAAAAACTTTTCTGGTGGAGCTGCCTGCCAGAGCAGGACAGGCGTTTCGGCCAGCAGACGGCGGCGCACCTGCCTGCCTCCATTCCGCAGAAATTTTATCCGCACCGGCGCTGGACCCGCCAGAAATCCTGGCTGATGGAAAATTTATGGGTTCCGCGCGCAGCCGGTCATTTGCGCCGGACGCTGGACGAAGTCCGCCCCGGTGTTGTCTGGACGATTCCGCATGCATGGGCCATTCCGCCCTTGGACAGGGTTTTGCCCGGTTCAGGCATTGGTTTTCATGTGAGCGTTCACGATTATCCCGACTTGAAACCGCAGGTCGAAAGTCTGGGTGCCGACCGCTGCGGCCATTGGCTCAAATCGGTGGAACATCTTTATGCACGGGCCGCCTCCTGCGATGCCATTTGCCAGCCGATGATTGATGATTTGCAATGTCGCACCGGCAGCACGGGCACGGTGGTTCGCGCCGGACTGGAAGACGAAGATTTTGAAAAGCTCGAAATGTCGTCCGCCGGTTCCAAGGATCAAATCCGGATCGCCTATGCTGGAACAATCCATGTCGAGGATGTGTTTGACCTGTTCGTGGCCGCGCTGGGAAAAATCCGCAGGCAGTTGCCGCATCCGGTCAGCCTGGAATTTTTTGGCAACCACGCCTTCCACGAGTTCCCGTGGTTTGACGCATCGTGGATGAAAGAGCATGGCAACCTGCCGGTTCAGCCGTTGAACGAGGAGTTGCGGAAATGCACATGGGGATTTTCACCGATGGCCATGGCGGATGAAGACCCCAGCTACAACCGTTTCAGCTTCCCGACAAAATTTGTCAGCTACCTGACGGCAGGCCTGCCCGTCCTTTCGCTTGGCCAGCAGGAAAGCAGCATCATGAAAATGGCCGCCGAATATGAAACCGGTGTTTGCATCACGACCAAAAGTGAGGCGGCACTTTCGGCGCAATTGCTCGCGGCGTTGAGCGCGCCACAACCGCAGTTGAAATATTTTCCAGGCATCCGGCGGTGCGCCCAAAACGAATTTGACGTGCGCCGGATGCGCGCGTCACTTTATGAATGCCTGAAAAAATGCGCTTCTGTTCAACGCCATATTTGATTAAATTCAACTTTCAATGTTGCACAAATTGCGGGTTCTAAAAGCGCTCAAAGGCAATGCCATCCGGCAGACGCGGATTTTGCTGGGCATCAAGGCACGCCCAAAATCTCCCATCCTGTCGCGCCCGGTGCCGGAAATCGTCGGCTTTCATTCAATCATCTGCCGCCGCCTGACGGACTTGTGGCCGGACGGCCTTTCTTTGAACGGAGAATCCGTCTGCGAAATTGGTCCGGGCGACTGCCTGGCCTCCGCCGCCTTTTTTGTCGCCAAGGGCGCGAGACATGTGGATCTGGTGGAATTGGAGCCGCCTGTGGCAAACGCCAAGCAGCTTGAAGTTTTGAAGGTGCTCAAAGGCCTGGGCTTTCCCATTTCGCTGGACGTGATTTCCGGAGGAGACGTCCCGACATTGAATGACCGCCTGATAAGTTATCACAAGCAACACATGGAAACTTATCCTGTCGAGAACCGCCACGGCTTCATATTTTCCCACAACGTCATGGAACACGTCGAGGATTTGGAATCCTGTTTCCGCTCCATGCACCGAAGCCTGCGCCCCGGCGGACAGATGCTGCACGTCGTTGAT
>CAYPTV010000033.1:0-13266 GCA_964413505.1 uncultured Bifidobacteriaceae bacterium
GGCTCCCTCAACCAGGTGAGCGAATGGAGCGCGCCGGTCAACCAGATGGCGACGTGAAGGCGATTGAGGGTTAAAAGTGGAGAGTTTTGGAAATCCAGCCGGAACGAGCAATTGTTCCGGCGGTTTTATTTTTACATGGCATAAAGACGGTGGCCATTGCATTCTTGCCAATTGCGCCCGCGTTTTGTCTAATCCGTGCGTGCTCAATCAGCAGACGCTCAATCGCGCCGCGAGTTTTTCAGGCATCGGCCTCCACAGCGGCAACCGGGTCAACATGACCATCCTGCCCGCGCCCGCCAACAGCGGCGTGCGCTTCCGCCGCGTTGACCTCGCGGACAAGCCGGAAATCGAGGCGCGCGTGGAAAATGTCGCGGAGACGAACCGCTCCACCATGCTCGCCAAGGGCAACGTAAAAGTCCACACGGTCGAACACGTCCTCGCCGCGCTCGCCGGGTTTGGAATTGACAATGCCATCGTGGAGCTGGACGCGAACGAGCCGCCGATCGCCGACGGCAGCTCGCGGGAATTTTGCAAAATCATCCAGGCGGCGGGCATCGTGCCGCAGGCGGAAAAGCGCGAGACGTTCACGCCGGCCGAGCCGATAGAACTGGAGTCCGGCGAGACGGTGATGACGCTGTTTCCCGACGAGAATCTCAAGATCACCTGCACGAGCGCGGACAGGAAAGGAATGTTCACGCAATTTTTCAGCACGGAGATCACGCCCAAGACTTGGGAGAAGGAACTGGCGCACGCGCGGACGTTTTGTTTTTTCGAGGAGATCGAGCATCTCATCAAAACGAACCTCATCAAGGGCGGCAGCCTGGAAAATGCCATCGTCATCCGCGACGACGCGGTGCTGACGACGGAGCCGCTGCGCTATCCCGACGAATTTGTGCGGCACAAGATGCTGGACATCGTCGGCGATTTGTCGCTGCTCGGAAAATCAATCCGCGGGCATTTGATCGCGGTCAAGCCGAGCCACGCGGCGAACTGCGAATTTGTCCGGCTGATCGCCGCGCAGATGAACAAGCCGTTGCGCGCGGCGCAGACCTTCGCGCCGCCGCCGAAAGCCGCCCCGCCGGAAATCCTGGTTTCTGAAAACGGCGCGATGGACGTGGAGCAGATCATGAAGCTGCTGCCGCATCGCCCGCCGTTCCTGATGGTGGACCGCGTTTTGAAGATGGAGGGCAACAAGATCACCGCCGTCAAGAACGTGACGATGGGCGAGGATTATTTTCGCGGCCATTTTCCCGGACACCCGATCATGCCGGGGGTGTTGCAGCTTGAGGCGATGGCGCAGGTTGCGGGGATTGTTTTGCTGAAGCAGGCGGAGCTGGCGAACCAGATGGCTTATTTCATGGCCGCCGAGGATGTCAAATGGCGCAAGCCGGTTTTTCCCGGCGACACGCTGATCATCGAAATCGAACTGATTAAGACGCGCGGCAGGATCGGCAAGGCCAAGGGCGTCTGCAAAGTGGCCGGCGAAACTGTGAGCGAGGCGGAAGTGACCTTCATGCTCCGGGACGCGTGATCCGGCTGACAATTCTGCAAACCGCCGTGCGGCATTTAAGGACTGTCGGTTTCTTGCGCGGTGATTTCGGCTCTAGGATTCAAGGGCGGAGGTGTTCCGACGCCCACTTTGTTTCCGCGCGCCAATACCTGGGCCACGGCCTGCGCCAGCAATTCAGGGTTGACCGGCTTGATGAGAATTTCACCGACGCCAATTGTTCTTGCAGCGGACTGGACTGTTGAATCCACAAAGCCCGACATGAGCAGCATCGGAATGTCCGGCCTGATTTCATGCACCGCAGTCACCAGCTCCGTCCCCGACATTCCGGGCATCGCCCAGTCAGTGATAACCAAATCGAACTGGCGCGGCTCGCGGCGGAAGCGGGCCAGGGCATCGTCTGATTGTTCGCAGCGCGTCACCGCGTAACCGAGCCGCTTCAAAAATTCCTCCGTGGACCTTGCGACAATCGGCTCGTCGTCCACGAACAAAATCTGCTCGCCATGCCCGTGCGGAATCGCCTGGATGGGCACGGACGGTTCCGCCTTGGGGACGCGCCTCGCGGGCAGATAGATTTGGAAGGTCGTTCCCCTGCCCGGCTCGCTCTCCATCACGATTGCGCCGCGATGCGATTTGATGATTCCATGCACGACGGAAAGCCCCAGGCCGGAACCTTTGCTGGCGGGCTTGGTGGTGAAAAACGGCTCGAAAATCCGCTCCCGCGTTTTGGCGTCCATTCCGTGCCCGTTGTCCGTGATTGCCAGCCGGACAAAAGCTCCCGGGCGCAGTTCCGGGTGCCTGGTGACCATCGCCGCGTCCACGTCCACGGATCGCAGGCTGATGTCTATGCGCCCGCCTGTTTCGGGCAGCGCGTGCCAGGCGTTGGTGGAAATGTTCATGATGACCTGGTGAATCTGCGTCGGGTCGGCCAGCACCGGCGGACAGCCGGGTTCGACATGGTGCGCGATCTTGACCATGGCGGGAATTGTTGAACGCAGGAGCTTGACGCATTCGCCCACGATGGGTTGCAGTTGCAACACCCGTTTCTCGCTGTCCTGCCTGCGGCTGAAGGTGAGGATTTGCTGCACCAGATCCCGCGCGCGGTTGGCGGCGGTCATGATGGACCCGACATATTCCTGCGTGGGATGATCGGGCGGCAAATCTTCACGCACCAGTTCGGCGCTGCCCAGAATGCCCGCCAGCACGTTGTTGAAATCGTGCGCGATGCCCCCGGCCAGGGTCCCGATCGCCTCCATCTTCTGCGCCTGCAAAAGCTGCTCCTCCAGATTGCGGCTGGCGGTGATGTCGCGTGAATTAAACACCACCCGATTCCCGTCATCGCCGTGCGGAATGCTCCGGCCCATGGACGCGAACAGCAGCCAGCCGCCATCCCTGTGCCGTATGCGGTATTCCACGGACACGGGCAGATTGGGATTGGAGTGCGCCCGGCGGATCATGGCCACCAGCCTCGGCAAATCCTCGGGATGGATGAATTCGGCAAGGTTCCGGTCAATGACCTCTTGCGGCTTCAAATTGAGGACGCGCTCGATGGACGGGCTTTGGAAATGGATGATGCCTTCCTGGTCAACCAGCGTGATCACATCCGAGGCATATTCGATGAGCGAGCGGAAATACTCCTCGCGTTGGCGCAATTCCAGTTCCGCGCGCTTGGTCGCGGTGATGTCGCGCAAAATGGCCGTGAACACCTTCTTGCCATTGGCCTCCACCCTCGAAATGGACGCCTCAACCGGGAATTCCTGACCATCTGCGCGCAAGGCATGCAACGTCCCCAGCCCGCCCATCGAACGCATCGTCTTGCCCCCACGCCCGAAATTCGAGACGTGCCGCTCATGCGCCAGCCGGTGCTTTTCGGGAATGAAGCGGTCAAGCCTTTGCCCCAGCGCCTCCTGCTGGCTGCACTGAAACATCCGCTCGGCCGCCGCGTTGAACAGGATGATGCATTGGCTTTCGTCCACCGAAATGATGGCGTCCATCGCCGAAGACACCAGGGCCGGCATCAATGATTTGAGCAGGGCTGCGGGAAGAGGGTTGGCTTTTGGGGCGGGCATAAAGGTATTATTCCGCTGGATGGAAATGTCTGATAGGCATCACTTTGCCAATTCCCGCATCCCGCTGCAATTCAAAACTGCTTTACGCCGCCCTGCGATTTGTTTCAAGTTGTGTGGAATTTCGTCGAAAAGATAATTGGCCCCGCCCGCTGGCAGCCGGAGCCGCCCAGTTTTCCCCGGCCTTGAATGGAAACGACCATGACCCCGAACGAAATCATCGCCAAAGTCAAAAACCTGCCGACGGTTTCCCAGGCCGCCCTGAAACTGGCCTGCCTGCTGGACCAGCCCGCCGTCAGCAACGAAGACATCGTCGCCGTGCTCAAATATGACGACGTGCTCACGGCCAAATTGCTGCGCGCCTGCAATTCGCCCTACTTTGGCTTTGAAGAACAAATCTCCTCGGTGGAGGAATCGGTGCTGATCCTCGGGCACCAGCAGATTTTGCACATGGTCCTGGGCCTTTCCTTCGGCGGCGCCATGAGCGCCAACCTCCCGGGTTATGCCATCGAGGCCAGGGAACTCTGGTTCCATTCCGTCACCACCGCCGTGGCCGCCGAGCATCTCGCCAAAGGCGAACTGCCAATGGATGCAAAACCGCCCGTCGCATTCACCGCCGGACTGCTGCACGACATCGGCAAACTGGTGCTGACCCAGATTCTCGACGCCGACGCGCAATCCGCCATCCGCTCCTGCATCGTCCAAGACCATCTCCCCCAGAACGCGGCGGAGAAAAAAATCCTCGGCACCGACCACGCCGAGGTCGGTGCCTGCCTGCTGAAAAAATGGCGTCTGCCCGATGAAATCATCGAGGCCGTCGCCAACCACCATCATCCCGCCACGAATCCCCTTCCCAAACTGTCCGCCGTCATCCATGTGGCCAACTCGCTGGTGCATTTGACCGGCTCAATCCTTGGCTGGGATTGTTATGCCATGCTCACGGACGCCAAGGCCAGCGAAGCCCTGGGCATCACCCCCGGACAAATTGAAAAACTGAAAATGGAAATCCACGATTCCGCCGGCAACGTTGAACGCATCATTCAACTGGCATGAATCTGTGGCCGCGTATCGCCGGCGCGCCTGGAGAAGCAGCGATCACCGTTTCCTCCTCATCCTCGTCCTCGTCCTCGTCTTGGAAATGCCAAAAAATCCGGGGGACGAGGACGAGGACGAGAAGGATGGTCCAAACCGCTATAGGCCGAATTTTGGTCAGGGCCGGAAGTCCAGGAGAACCGCAGGCAATTCGGCACTTGACCGCAATCCGTCTTGGCCTAACGTCAGTGCGGTGAACTTTGACGAAAACCGTTTCACGTCCCCTGCCCCGCCTCAACCGCCCGTTCCCGCCAGTCGCGGGAAGTCCACGACGACATGGTTCGCGCTTTACGGATTTCTGTTTGTCTCCATTGCGCTGTTTGCGTATGTCACGAACGTGCTGCTCGGTCCGCTGCGGCTTTTGCTTTTGGACCCGCCACTCTTTCTCCGAATCAACGAACTGGTCATCTGGTATAGCGGCATTCCGCTGGTGATCGGAGCTTTGCTAATCAGTTGGGACTTGTTCCGCAACGTCACGCGCATCCGCCACGCGAAATTTGTCCGCAACGACCCGCCGGCCAATCAATTTCTGACCGTCGCGCTGACGGCCTACAATGACGAGCGCAGCATCGCCGGCGCGGTGAAGGATTTCCGGGCGCATCCGCTGGTGAAGCGCGTCCTCGTCATCAGCAACAACAGCACGGACAAAACGATGGAGCTGGCGACGCAGGCCGGGGCGATTGTCTTCAACGAGACGCGGCAAGGCTACGGCGCGTGCGTGCATCGCGCGCTGCGGGAGGCGTTGAAATTTGAGGACACGGAGCTGACGATGTTGTGCGAGGGCGATCTGACCTTCCGCGCGGCGGACATCGGAAAATTTCTCGTCTACATCCCGCACGCGGACGTGGTGAACGGCAGCCGGATTGTGGAGCAGCTTCAGGAGCGGGACACGCAGTTGTCGCTGTATATGCACTACGGAAATCTTTTTGCCGGGAAAGTTCTGGAGCTGAAACATCTCGGCATGGTGTCGCTCACCGACGTGGGCACGACGTATAAACTTTGCCGCAACGCGACGCTGCGCAAACTCATCCCGCGGCTCGATCCGCGGATCAACCTGGAGTTCAACGTGTATTTTCTGGATATGGCGCTCAATGCGGGCGTGCGGATCATCGAATGTCCGGTCGCCTTTTATCCGCGCGTGGGCACGAGCAAGGGCGGCAACGTGAACAACCGCATCGCCACGCGGCTGGGATTGAGCATGCTCCTGGGTATTTTTGCGGACTGGAAGGGACACGCCAATGACCGATAATATTTATCACACAACCCGGTTCACGCCGGATCCACGACGCCGTGTCCTCTGGCAGACATTGGTGGACTGCGTGTTTCAAAGACAAATTCCGCCCGGTGGCGTGGTGTTGGAACTGGGCGCGGGCTACGGCGAATTCATCAATGCCGTCAAAGCCCGACGCAAATTGGCGGTGGATCAATGGCCGGGGATGCTCGCGCATCTCGATGTCGGCGTGGAAGGCCTGGTCACCCGCATCACGCAACTTGAAGGCGTGGCGGACGGTTCGGTGGACTATGTTTTCAGCAGCAACTGTTTCGAGCATGTTTCCCAATCAGAACTGCTGGAGTGCCTCGCCCAGCTCCGGCGCAAGATGAAGCCGGGCGCGATGCTCACCATCGTGCAGCCGAATTTCAAATACTGCGCCCGCGAATATTTTGACGACTACACCCATGTTTCCATATACACGGACAAGGGATTGAGTGACTTGCTCTCCGCCAATGGTTTCAAGGTTGTCCGCCGCGTGCCGCGCTTCATGCCATTTACAATCAAAGGTTCCCTGCCGGTTCATCCGCTGCTAATCCGGCTTTACCTGATAAGCCCGTTCAAGCCGCTGGCGAAACAGATGTTGATCAGCGCAATTCGATGACCACCATTTCTCCCACGCTTAATCAGGCGGGCTGGCTGCGCCGTCATCGCAATCTGCTTGCCGGTTTGCTGCTCATGCTGGCGGCGTGGGCGATGTATCTTCCGTCGGTGCGGTATGGTTTCGTCTATTTCGACGACGTCAGGATTCTGCGGGATCATCCCGAACTCTACGGACAGGCAACCTTGTCCGCTGATTTGAGGGAAATATTCGTCACGGGTTTTCCTAGAGAGGAACCGTTGCTGTTGCGGGATGTTTCGTGGGCGCTCGACAGCAAGGTGTTCGGCTTCGGCAACGCGTTCGGCTATCACCTTGTCAACGTTCTGCTCCACGGAATGGTCGTCGCGCTGATGTTTGCGTTTCTGCTGGGAACAACGCGACGTTTTGGCTTTGCATTGGCCGTTTCAATCGGCTGGCTGGTGCTGGCGGTTCACACCGAGCCGGTGGATTGGATCATGGGGCGGAAGGATATCCTGTCCACGCTGTTCATGCTGCTCGCATTGTGCGCGCAAACGCGGCGGCTGGCGACGGATAGCGGGCGTGCCCGTTATGGATGGTATCTGGTCACCCTGCTTTGTTTCCTCTGCGGACTTTTTTCGAAGATCAGCGTGCTGACTTTTCCCGTTGTGCTTTTTCTGCATGCCGTTTTTCTGCCCTACCTAAATGGCGAACGTCCGCCCAGCGCGCCATTTTTTTGGAAACGTGATTTTCCAAAGGAGATTCTTCTGACCATTCCCGGCCTGGTGGCAAGCCTTTTGGTCTTTAAATGGTATGGCCAGATGCTGACGCAAATGGGCATTCTCGGCGGTCAAACTGTCCACGGCTTGCGGCACATATGGAACTTGTTCATGGTGGACCCGCCCATCCTTTGGATTTATTTGCAGCAAATTTTTATTCCGTGGCGCCTGAGGGTTTTTTATCAATGGCCGAATCAACTGGTGATTTATCCGCAATGGCAGGTGGCCGCCGCGCTGGCTTTCACGGCGTTGGGGAGCGCAGCCGGACTGTGCTTGTTTTGGCGGCGCAAGGATCTTTTTTTCTACTTCGCCGTGTTCTTGGCCATCATGGTTCCGTATTTGAATCTCGACATTCCGGGGCTTTTTGTCGCGGAGCGTTACCTTTATTTCTCCGCATTCTGCCTGCTGGCATTGGCGGTTTCCTTGGCCATCCCAATCCTGCAACGCGCACAGCCATTGTTGCGCTCCGGCGTGCTGGCGGCGGGCATCGGCTTCGTGACATTGAATTTATTCCAAACCTTCTTGTATCAGCCTGCATGGCGCAACGGCGAAACGCTGTGGCAATATCACCTCACCCTGCCCAGGCCCGATCCGGGAGCCTACGCAAATCTCGCCGCATATTATTATGCCGATGCCACGACAAAACTTGGCACACCACAAATGGCCGTGCCGATGAGCAAGATGGCGATTGTCGTGGACGCTGGGCTGGCGGAATTCTGGCCCGACCACCGGCAACCGCCGCCGCCGGACATTTATTTCATTTTTTTCCTGAAATCCATCGTGCAGGAAGTCAGCGGGGAACCGGAAGCGGCGCTGGCAAGCCTGCTGACTTCCGACCGGCTCCATCCAAAATTTGATTCGACCAATCTCAACCTGGCACGGTTGTATCGCAAGCTGTCCAAAGCCGCCACAGATCCGATGCGGCGGGCGGTCTATGCCCGCGATGCACAGGACAGGTTTGCGGAATACATCGCGCTCGCCTATCACGGGCGGGATGCATCACCGGAGGATCAAAAGGAGTTCGAGGAAATAAAGGCGGATGCAAAATGATCCGGGATGGCTGTAGCGCTGCAGTGTCGCTCTATGGGCGTCGCATCGGAGCGCGGACGTCCCCGGCCGCAGCGGCTTCCCGGCCTGCTTTTTCAAGGCAAAAACGCCTCTGAATACATCAAGTCAGTCACCGACTACATCAAGTCGGTGACCAAAGACATGTAGTCAGTGACCGAATACGTATCTTCATGGCCGAATACATCAAGTCGGTGACGGAATACATCAAGTCAGCCATGGAAAACACCAAGTCGGTGACCCAAGACATCAAGTCCGTCACGGAAGACATGAAGTCCGTCGTCAAAGACACCCGCTCGATGACCCAAGACATGAAGTCAGTGACGGAATATGTGTCTTCGTGGCCGAAGATATGTATTCAGTGACTAAAGACATAAAGTCAGTGACCGACTTTATGTAGTCAGTGACTGACTTGATGTCTTCAGAGGCCAATTTGGCTCGTTTGGCGGCCAGTTGGTGTATGAAAACAGGACACTGGCGGAAGTGCGGAATGACGAATGTGGAATGCGGAATACAAAAGCGGATTGGTTGCACACGGATTTACAAGTCGAAAACCTCCGCAAAAGCCGTGCGAAGAGCGGTGTAGCGTCCGGCCTGTGGCCGGAAACAGGGTTTTATTGGAAGCGATGTCGAGGCACATCCTCGACACTACATCTTTTGCAGATGTCCCAAGACCCGTCAGGGACAGACGACAACAGCCCACGGTGACAACCGCCGGATCAAGATCAAGATTCCGCTTTTCTTTTCCGCAGGCAGGCATAGCATCGGCGGAACATCTCAACGGGAAACGTGGCTATGAAAGATTATGTTCTGAAGGATAAACCGGAACCGGCGGCAAATGAAACGGTCTGGGCGTTTGACCTGGGCAAAGGTTCCATCGGCGAGGCCGTGCGGCGCGGCAACGAATTTAAGCATGGAGAATCGCTGCTCATTCCACCGGAACTAGCCCGGCGTGGTCCGGCAAAGGATTCGGGAACACCAGCCAATCGTTACCGTGCGCTAAAAACCCGTGAGGCACACCATGAACGCGAGCACTGGCTGGAAACAGTCTGGACTGCGATTAAGCTACCAGTTCTCCGTCCGCGTGAAGTCTGGCAGAATCCAGAAACAAAAAAATGGGAACTTAAACATCCGGCGGATTACCAATTGGAGCGGGAGTTTGCCCCGGCTGAATTCAAATGCGATTCCAAAACCGGCGAGCAAACGAAAATTGTATATCTTAACGGACGAGCCAAAAACGACGGCGCTCCCGCCGCCACCTCGGAAGATTTTAACATCTGCTACACGTCTGCTTTGCTACGAATACAATTACTGAACGGAAATTCAGCACTGAAAGATTGGCAAATTTACAAGGCACTTCGCGCGGCGATTCAGTGTCGGGGTTACGGGACAGTTCCTTGGGCTACGAAGGAAGCCAGAAAGCAGGGCAAAACATCCAAAGAGTTGCAATACGAGGAAGATAAAAAACTTCAGCAGGCCGATCCCCGCTATCGTGATGCCGTCGGCAGATGGCCTGATTTCAAGCGCGACCTTCATAAACAAAACCTGCCGCTTTTTGTCGGGATGCAGCCGAGTGCAGCCGCCAAAAAAAATCTGCGGCTACCAGATGATTATTACTTTGTCCCGCCTTGTTACTATGATGCTTGGAAAATGGGGCTTTGGAATCCGGCGGAACCCGACAAAGTGCAGGCACGTTCCAGTCATCTTGCCAACAGCACGCGCAATGTTCGTTTTGAACGCGTAGATGTCCGTGCCGAATTGGTCAGGCTCGGTGATCAAGCGGCGGCGCTTTTGCCGCAAATCCGTGAGGCGTTCGCCGGCTGGCAGCGTAGCGGTTGGAAAGTTCGGCATCCGGTCACCGGCGCGGAAAAAACCTATACCGTCCACGCCAAAACTTTCGGCGAATTTTTATGCGATGGTCCGGCGGGACAACCGGATGAAAGTTCATTCGAGGCATTTCTCCAGCAACGCGAGCAGGCCGGACTGCATCGCGGCAGTTACGAAGAATGGATGGCGGCACTGGGTCAAAAAACTCCCAGTTTTGACAACCGTATCCTCAACGACTGCACACTGATTCCCCGCTACCACGTCTGCAAAGTGGATGTGCGCCTTGAAGCCGGCAAAAATGGCAGCATCACCGGCAAGCTCATTCCAGAGTCGCTGCTGGCCACCGAAGTCACCTTGCTGCTGAAATTGAAAAATCTGCTGGTGGCTGATCCGGTAGCCGGACAGCGGAAAATTACCGTTGAGGAACTCAAGGACGTTTTCGACTATGCTCATCGTCAACTCAAGGCTTTGAACCTAGTCACGCCGGATGGAGAATTGATCAAGGAATGGCCGACAAAAGTAGCCGCCCGTTTTGGTCTCAACAAATCGGACTGGAAAGACATTGCCGCCGAATCGGAATTTCTCCGCAAAATTAAACTTTTCACCGTGGGCAGTGGCGGAGCCAGCCGCGCGCCAACCGACGAAGAATCCGTCTGGCTCCTCCGTGCCGTGGCGGATTCCAAGGGGAAAACTGCATTGGAATTGCCGGAAAATTTGCAGGCGCTTTTCAAAGCCGCCAAGGCGGAATGGAAAAAAGCCAAGACCGCCGTGGATCAAAACATATTGCGCCCCATGCCCGGACATGAGGAGGTCAAAGCCCCCCGGCCATCCGGCCGCAGCGGCTATTCGCGGGTGGCGCTGCGGATTATCAAGGAACTCATTTTATCCGGCCAAGCGCCTTCGGTATTTCATGCCCGGCTGGTTCAACACGAAGCTGAATTACTGGGTGATTTGGTTTCGTCGCCCGGCAAGCCGCTGTGCCTGTTTAATGACTCGGTGGCAGCGGATAAAAAACAGCGCGAACAGGAAGACACGGAGAATCGCAAACGCGGACTGTTGATTTCAGAGCTTAACTTCTTGCTCCAGATGCGGCGTGACAACGCCACCGAAGATTCTTGGAAAAATATTTTCATCCCGTCACAGACACTTGACGCCCTTCAGCAACGCCATACGAAGGGCGATAAACTGGATGCGGACGCCGCCATCCGTGAACTGCTCGGCACCATCAACGACCCCATCGTGAGGCATCGGCTTGGGGTTTTTGACAAGCGCCTCCAAAAACTTCAAGACGGTGATGAGAAAGAAAACATCCCCAGCTTTGGTGTCCCGGACGCCATCGTGCTGGAATTTGTGCGCGAAGATTTCATGGGTGAAAAGGCAAAACGAGAATTGCAGAGTTTTCAAAAGGGACGGGAAGATGACCGTAAAAAAGCAAAAGAAGAAGCAGCGAAACTCGGTCTTGAGTCCAGGTCATCGGGATTGCGTTATGAATTGTTCAAAGCACAAGGGTGCATCTGTTTATACACCGGCAAGCCATTGTCTGAAACTCAACTCGACACATACGAAATTGATCATATTGTGCCACGCTCGCTTGGTGGGCCAGACGCAGTAGTCAATTACGCGCTTACGTTCCATGACATAAATCATACAAAGGAGAAAGGTAAACTGACTCCATTTGCATTGTTGCATGGAAAAGACGGTTGGGATGCTTACGTCAAACGTGTTGAAGCCCGCTCCACTGCTTTGCGGAATAAAAAAGTCCAACTGCTCACGCGCGAAGACGCGCCCGATTTGGTTGAGCGTTACACCGCACTGGCCGAGACTGCCTGGGTTTCCAAGCTGGCACAGACCATCGTCAACCTTCGCTTCGGCTGGACGAATGGCTATGACCAGAACCGGAAGAAGCGCGTCATTGTGGTTTCCGGCGGGCTGACTGCGCGTGTGCGACGGAAATACGGTCTCGACAAGCTCCTTTACAAAAAAGACACCGACATAGAAGCCTTCGCCAAAAAACTCAAGAACCGGGCGGACAAACGCCATCATGCGCTCGATGCGATGGTGCTTACGTTCATCCCACAATGGGCGCGTGATCCTGGCAAAGAAGGATTTTTCCGGTTTTCCGCCGAATTCCGAGATGCCAATGGCCGGGAGGATTACGAAAAAATCCGAAAGCTGTTTGATGATTCCATTGCCAAAGTCAACCCGCGTTACCTTGCTTTTGAGCAGCCCGGCCTCGCTGACACGGCTTACGGCCAACGTGATAACGGAACCATGATGGTGCAACGGAGTCTGCTTCGTGACTTGGCTTACAAGTCTGAACAGCAGAAACCGGTCTTCAACTTGACCTACGCGGCAACCCAAATCAAAGATGTGCGTGATGAGCGCATAAAACTGGAACTCTTAAAATTCATCGCTACTTCTCCGGACAAATTTGCTTGGGATGCATTTTGTTACAAGTTTGAAAAAGGCGAATTGGATTCCATGCGCGGAATCAAAGTTTCAAAGGTTTTGCAAAACCGCAAGGAAGCCCCGTCGGAATTCAAGGATATGTCAAAAGACGGCTCCGGTGCTTTCCGCACCCGGAAAGAAGGTCATCTCGGCCAGTTTGTTTATCTGGATGCCAAAGGCAAACCACGCGTGGAGGTCGTGCGAGTGTTTGATTCCATTGCGAAAGTAAAAGCGGAGATTGAAGCCAGAGGCGAAGGCATTCGCGTTATTGGTTTCTACCAGAGTTTGTGCTTGGTCAAGCTGGACAAGCCAGTAGTTCACGGGGCTGTCACCCTTGAACCTGGAACGTATCAGTTAAACACCATAAAGAAAGATGGCCAAGGCCGGGCGCAAGTGACAAGTGCGGGCGGAGAAAAAAGCCCGGAGATTAGCTTGGGTAAATTTCTTGCCGCCGGTTTCACTCGCGCAGATTAACTAAAAAATATGAGCCACCACATTCTCCACGTTTTCCAGCATGGCGCGATTCTTGGTCGCGAACGCGGCTTCATCACCTGCCGGGCGAATGACCAGCCGGAACGGCGATTGCCGTTGGATGACATCCGGGCGGTCATCATCGCGGCGCGCGGGGTGACGATCTCGTCCAATTTTCTTTC
>CAYPTV010000034.1:0-13234 GCA_964413505.1 uncultured Bifidobacteriaceae bacterium
GCCCCAGCGTCGCTACGAAACCAATACAAATGGATTAATTCAGCGTTTCCCTAAAATCAAGGGGAATACTTTCTTCAGCCTTCAAGCGCGCGTTGCAGCAGGGCTTTTTCGCGGGGCGGGTAGTTTAATTTCAGCGCTTCGGCACGCGCGGCCTCGGTCATTTTCCCCCAGCTTTTCTGAAGTGCGTTGATGGTCTTGTCCTCGGCGGTTTTGGCGGCGAGGGCGGCGAGTTGAAATTCGAGGAAGACGAGGCAGAGCGCGTCTTCAAGAACACGCGTTTCGGGGTCGTTTGGGAAATTCTTTTTCAGGTTCAAATCCTGGACGCGGCGGATGGTTTCCTCGTCGTAGCCGGCTTCGCGCAGAATCTCGCCTGATTTTTGCGCATGAAATTTTTTGAGGTCGGCCCGCCATTTCAAATAGCCGGGGCGCGTCATCGGATAGAAGGCGCGTGGGATTTCCCAGCGGCAGATGTGCTGGCAGCGGGCGGCGAGGCGCAATCCTTCGGAAGCATCGGGACAAAGCTTTAGAATCCAGTTCGTCAAACGCTGCGCGTAAAGCAGTTCGCGCGGCTGGGAATCTTCGAGGTTCGGGTCGCGGGAATTTTCCGCGTCGAAGCGGAGCAGGGCGGCTTGAAATTTTTCCGGGTCGCGCGGTTTGAAATTTTCGGTCACGCGGGAAGTTTCGCGGATTTGGGCATGGTTGACAAAAGAATATGTTGTGGGAAACTTTCCGCCCGTTTGGTCGCCTCGGTAGCTCAGTTGGTAGAGCAGTTGACTCTTAATCAATTGGTCGTGGGTTCGAATCCCCCCCGGGGCACCAGCCTTCTCTCTCCGCTGCGCTGCAAGCTTCGACTCGGCAAGCCGGAACATTCATTCTTTGATGTGTCCGTGCTCGCGGAGCGCTTGACGGGCGACGGCGAAGATTTTTTCTTCCGTCAGCAGGAACAACGCGGAAATGATTTCTGGGTCTTCGCCTTGCCCGCTCATGCGGCGGGTGGCGGCAAAGATTTCATTGCGCCTTTCGACGGCGGATTTTCCGGCCAGCGTGCAAAACCAGTCTCGCAATTTTGGCTCGTGCGCGACGGCCTGGATCAGTATCGCCAAGGAGTCGAAAGTGGTGCTGGTGTTTGCTGCCATGTGTCAAATGCGCGTCGGCGGTTCAAAGTTGTGCCGAAAGCGGCGTGCTGTCAACGGCTTTGGCGCGAATTTTTCCGCGACGAATTTTCTTGAGTTGCATTGCGAGGCTTGCGATTAAACGAGCCGACAGGATTGAAGCAACTGAATTTTCCATGGTCAAATTTTTAAGCCAATACTCCAAATGGATCATCGCCGTGTTCGGCCTGCTCATCTTCGGACTGTCGCAGACACAGTGGCTGACGAATGAGCCGTATTGGCAGAAAACGGAAGGCTCGCTCATTGACCGGCGTTATGTGTTGCGCGGCGAACGCGGACCGGATCCGAACATCGTGATCGTCGGGCTTGGCACGAGTGCATTTCAACTGGACACGCTTTCTTCAAATGAGATCGCCGCATCGCCGACTCTTCAACTAATGCAGCAGCCGTGGCCGTGGGATCGCCGCGTTTACGCAGCTGTGCTGGAAAAATTGATGAGCGGTGGCGCGAAGGTGGTGATGTTCGACTTTGTCTTTGCGAGTGAAACGGACGGCGATGATGAATTTGCCAAGGATTTATTGAAATACAAGGATCATGTGGTCATCGGAGAAATGTTTCAGGATGAAAAGGGTCTTGATAACCAAACGAAAAGATTGACCGAACCAAATAGGCGGTTGTTGCTGCCAGGAGCGGATTCAGTGGTCGGCTTGGTGACGACTTGGCCGGACTCCGATGATGTCACGCGATGGGCACGATACCGCACTTCGGTCGAACGGGAGACATCAGAAATGCCGGGTATTTATCCGGGCGTTGTGGATATTTTGAAAACGGGCATAGCTACCGGCCAGTTACCAGATAATTTGATTCACCTCACTTTGCTGAGTGCGGAAAAATTCAATGAAAAAGTTGTCGTGCCTTCACCCGAACAATTCAAGTTTATTGATTTTCAAGGAGGAGGCGGGACTTATCGTCCTTTGCCGATTGAAAATATGTTTGTGGATGAATTATGGAAAGCGCCGCCGTTCAACGGCGGACTGGTTTTCAGCAATAAAATTGTCGTGGTCGGCCCGATGGCGGAAATTTTCCATGACGTTCAAACCACTCCGTTTGGCGATATGCCTGGCGCGGAAATACATGCTCAAACAATTGCGGCGCTATTGTCTCATTCGTGGCTGACAGGAGCTTCGCCGCGATTCAACGTCACGCTTGCTCTGCTGATGTTATGTCTCGCATTGGGAATCTGCCTGTGCATTGACAGCGCGCCTTGGAAGTTGATTTTGCTCGTAGGGTCGGTCGTCGTTTTTTTTGTGGCGTGCCAGATTGTGTTCAATCACAAATTTGTGCTTCCGATGACAGCTCCGCTTTTTTGCCTCATCGTTCCCGGCGCGTTCGGCGTCGTCTTCCAATACGCACTAGAACAATTTGAGAGGCTGCGCTACCGCAACGTGCTGGATCGTTACGTTTCAAAAAATGTCGCGGCGGCGGTCCTGGAGGACAAACGCTCATTCGAGGAATCCCTGCGCGGTCAGAAAAAACCCGTCACGATTTTGTTCAGCGACATCCGGGGATTCACCTCGATGACCGAGACCGCCGACGCGAACAAGCTCGTCGCGCAGCTCAATGAATATTTTCTGGAGATGGTCGGCATGGTTTTGAAGGAGGGCGGCACGCTGCAAAAATTCATCGGCGACGCGATCATGGCCGCATGGGGCGACACGCATAGCGAAAGCCTGGAGGTGGACGCGCAGCGCGCCGTGAGTGCCGCGCTGCAGATGCGAGGTGCGCTCGCCAAGTTGAACGAGCGCTGGAAAAATGAAAAAGACCGCCCGAAGCTGGCCATCGGCATCGGCGTGAACCACGGCGAGGTCATCGTCGGCAACATCGGCCATCCGCAACGCATGGAGTTCACGGTGCTCGGCGACGGCGTGAATCTGGCGGCGCGATTGGAAAGCTCGACGAAACAATTTCACGCGGACATTTTGATCGGCGAGCAGACGGAAAAATTGACACGCGACAAATTTATTTTCCGGTCGGTCGGGGCGATTGCGTTCAAGGGCAAGACCAAGCCGATAGAAGTTTTTTTCCTGCTGGGCGACCGTTCCCAGCCGGCACCGGCGTGGCTGGAAAAATATCAGGATGCGGTGAAGCTTTATCGTGGGAGAAAATTTGCGGAAGCGATTAGCCTTTTTGAAGCTGTGCGGAAGGAAATCGGCGGCGATGATTATCTTTGTGAAATGCATGTCGAGCGTTGCAAGACGTGCCTTGAGGAGCCGCCGCCGGTGGATTGGGACGGCTCGTTCAAGCTCACTGAAAAATGAGAATTCTCCTTTATTTACAATTGCTTTAGTGACATTTGCCACCGAGGAAGAACCGGGGCTTTCTCAAAAATAAACAGTTGACCCTTTGACGTATTAAGTTATAGTAAAGGCCACAGGTGCGGTTGTTCGGAGGAAGATTAATTTTTTTACATTCGGAATAATCGGAACGACGTATGAAAAAGTGGATTGTGCTATTTCTTCTTGGCGGCTTGCTGCTGCCGTCCATCAGTCCTGCCATTGACTTGAAGCAGTCGAAGTTCACCCAGGTCGTCAACAACGTGGAGATCATTTCAGCGGCGGACAAGACGCGCCACGCCGCCGCCGTGAACGACATTTTTTCGATGCCGGACGTGCTGCGAACCGGACCGGATTCCCGCGCGGAACTGGATGCGGTTGACGGCACCATCACCCGCGTCGGAGCGAACACGATTTTTTCCTTCGACCCGCTCAACCGCACGATTGATCTGCAGCAGGGCAGCTTGCTTTTTCATTCGCCGAAAGGCAAAGGCGGCGGAACCATCCGCACCGGCTCCGCCACGGCGTCGGTCATCGGCACGACCATCATCATCACCGCCACGCCCAACGGCGGCTTCAAACTGCTTGACTTGGAAGGGCAGGCGGAGGTTCGTTTCCTGAACGGAATCAACCAGACTTTGGAGCCGGGACAGATGACCTTTATTTTGCCGAGCGGACAGACTTCGCCGATTTTGGTTTTTCGTCTGGACTCGGAGACCAAGGGCAGCACGCTGGTGAGCGGGTTCAACACGCCGCTGGACTCGCAGTCGAAAATTAATTCCGAAATCACCCAGCAGCTTCTCCAGATTTTGAACGGCACGGCGGCGGATACCGGGCTGCTTGTCGGCGACAACGCGACGCCGACCACGGTGCAGGTCGTGCAGAGCATTTTCAATCAGCAGCAGGCGCCACCGTCCGGTTTTGCGGCCGACGGAAGCATCGTCGGACAAGATCACGTCAGCACGTTGCCCGTGAATTATCCACCGCTCGATCCGAACCATCTTCAAACCGCTCCGTTCACGCCGCCGTCCGGCATTGATAGTTTTTCGCAGGGTTTGTTGTTCCTCGGAATCTTCACTCCGGCTTCAGGTTTTATCGGGAACAACATTGACATAGACACGGCGAAAGTTGACTTGAGTTCCTTCGCAGGCAAATCAGATTTCGACATTATGGCGGCCAAAGATTTGAGAATCTGGCAGTCGGTGGATTTCGATAAAGTTATATCCCCAACGCCGTCGCCCACTGCTGACATCAGTCCACAACTGCCAGATGCGATTTCACTGATCGCCGGCGGACAAATGTTGATCGCCTCCGGTTCCACTTTGGAAGCGGACACAAAAGAATTTGGCATGGCAGCGGACAGCTTTGGCGTTTTGGACACGGCCACCGGCTCGGTTGGCGTTGGCGGACAAAACACACTGCAAGAAGTCAACATTATCAACAACGTCGGGGACGTGGATGTTTTGTCCTTGTCAGATTTCACGTTTGCAAGCGGCAGCATAAGTGGCGGCAACGACGGCTCGGCATTACCCACGGGTGGCGAGGTTGAAATTCAGAGCGACGGGACGCTGACCCTGGGCAGCGAAACAACCATAAGCCCCGCGTTTTACCGGGCTAATACTTTTACGATTGACGCTGGCAGCAGTGCGACGCTTGTGTCCAGCGGTCAGATGACCATCCTTGACTCGCAGATTGATGCCAATGCCGGGGATGTCGAAGCAGTTGCTGACGGCGGCACATATATATATGGCAGCGACCTGATGGCGAATTCTGAAAACTCGGTCGGCGGCGACGTAGCAATTCTAGGCACGGGAGACGTGCAGATATTAGACACATACATATCTGGCAATGGCGGCAACGTGGATGTAACCAGTTCCGGCGGAGACTTGACCATCGGTAATTCCTATGACATCGCGGCCAAATTTTTCCTGAATCTCAATGCCGATGGAAGCATTTATCTTTACAACGACGGACTGTCTGCGGCCTACGGAAATACAACAGTTTCCGGTGGCGGAGATGTGACGATTTATGGATCAACGATTGCGGCCAGTCGTGGATTGGTTGACATCGAAAGCGGCGGCGTGCTGACCGTGGGAACGGATCCCGTGCATGACGTTACAATCACCGCCGGAAGCGACGCGACTCTTTCTGCTGCTGGGGCTGTGGACATGACGGATACGGGAATAACAGCCAGTGACAATGTGTCTATCACTTCTAAACATGGCGGCGTGGACATTTACGGCAGTGACATCTATGCGGATTTCGGTGCCGTGAGCATCAGCGCTGAAGGCAGCGCGTATATTTCCGGCGGTGACATTGAATCGGGCTACGACACGTCCACCGCGTATGACGTGGACATCAATGCGGGCGGGACGATTGATCTGGAAGGCATCTACGTTTACGCGACGGGCGACGTGAACATTGAGAGCAGCGACTCGCTGACGCTGGGAAGCGACAGCAGCGATAAGATTGATGCCAGCGGGTTAATCAAACTAAAGTCGGACACGAGCGACGTGTATGTGGACTATGATCTTTATGCCGGCGGCGACGTGAACATCACCAGTGGCGGGGTGGTTTCGATAGTGGATGACGGCACGGTTGTAGGCGGCAACATTGATGTGGAATCGTCGGACATTGAGGCCGGGGACAGTGATTACGCATCCACAGGCGGCAATGTCAACATCAAAGCCTACAACGGCACCGTGGACATATACAACAGTTACATCAGCGCCAGCGGACATATATTGCCCGAACCCTTGGGCGACTCGATACCCACCTTTGTAGGCGGCGACGTAACCATATCGGGCAGCGGGACTGTGGGAATATACAACGACTCGACGATTGATGCGGCTACAGATGCAAGCCTCACCTCCACGGACGCCGGGGATGTGAATGTTGAAAGTTCATATGTCTATGGCGGCGACTCGGATTTTGGCGGTTCTGTTATCGTGGACGCTAAAGATGGAAATGTCTTGATCACCGGCAGCACGTTGTCCGCATCTGATGATGTCACCATCACCGGCGGGAATCTGACCGTCGGCATGAATCCGGTGTCTGAATCTTTAGTTGCCAGCTATGATACCACAATCACTGCGGGAACTGATGCGACCCTGACGGGAGCCGGCGAAGTGGACATTACGGACGCAAGCATAACCGCCGGCAACGATGTTTCCATCACGAGTGACGGCTCGGCTTCATTTGTGTCGCCAGGCAATCTTACAATTTCTCAAACATATTCCGCCGACAACATTAACATCTCCGGTTCCTCCATCACGTCGGAGAGCGGCGATGTCAGCATCATCAACAGCGGCGGCTTTTCCGTTTCCGGCACCACGGTTTCAATTTCTGATTCCGACATCAACTTCGACAATATTTCCATTTCCGACTCCACGATCACGGCGGATAACGGCGGGGTTTTGATTGAATACGACGGCCAGCTTAACCGCTCCGACAGCATCTCGTTCACTATTTCCGGAAGCACTCTCAATGCGAATGACATTATCATCTCCGGTTCCAGCATCACGGCAAATAACGGCGACGTTGACATTTTGGATTACAAAAACGAGGACAACACCGGTCCGGATTCCGTCACGGAAGATTCAGATGTCTACAATTCGGACATATCCATCACATCGGATTCCACCATCACGGCCAACAATGGCAATGTGGACATTAAAACTCAAAACGGCGGGATTGATCTCGAAAACAGCGGGCTTTATGCCGACGATTGCATCCGTTTGTGCGCCGACGCGGGCGTCACCATTGATGATGACATCATTACGGCAGGCAAAGGCGTTAAAATCCATTCCGCCTCGGACTCGAACAATTCCTTTAAGGGCAACATGCTTTTGTCCGGAGACAACATCACTGCCGGAACTGATGCGACCATTTCCGGCGACGGGAATGTGACAGTCACCGGTTCAACGATTGACGCGAATGGAATTGTGGACATCGAAAGCGGCGGAACGTTGACCGTGGGGACAGACCCCACCTTTGACGTGACGATCACCGCCGGGAGCGATTTGGATTTGACAGCCAATGGCAGCGGGTGTGTGAATATAAATGATGTTTATGCCCAGATCGGCCGCAATTTGAACGTCAATGCCGGCGGGAATGTAAGCATCACAAGTTCGTTTTTCGACTTTAGCAACGACGGCACCGTTGGTGTTACGGCGGGCGGATATATTGACATCATAGACACGGGCGGGACTGGCAACGCCTCGTTGACCTTCAAGGCCGGCGGATATGTGAATGTATTTGATTCGTTGAATTCTGATGGGTCTGTCAATTCGGATCTGACCATTGGTTCTTGGACGGTGACGGCTGGCAGCTATGTGTATTTGGAGGCTGACGACAACCTGGGAATTTACGACAGCGCGATCACCGCCAATGGTGGTGACGTGACCGCATCTGCAGACGACGGGATGCTGACGATCAGCGAGGATCATGTTTTCCCGGCTGTCACCACACTTGGTGGCCCTGTTTCCATCAGCTACGACATATATGCTTCCGGCAATGTAAGTTTGAGCGGGGACTGCGTGAGCATCAAGGACACGGCGATTCACGCGGGCGACGAAGTGGACATCATGGGGACGGACGGGAACGTGAAGCTCAAGGACGTGGACATCCTTACGGACAGTGGAGATGTGAATGTCGAGGCGGAATACGGTTCACTGAAGCTGGCGGCAGGCTGCGCGGACTACGGCATCAACATAGACGCTGGTGGCTCGGTGAATTTGAGCGCTGACTATGACGTGTGCATATCGGACGCCACAATTACTGCGGAGGATGGTGATTTGATCGTATCGAGCGGCGGGGCAGTGGATTCCGAGGATGAGACTGCCGATGGAAGCGTGAACATAAGCGACTACAGCACGCTGAGCGCGGTGAACGGCGACGTGACCATCACGGCCTCCGGCACCAGCACAGGCGGAATAACGGTGAACGACAGCACGCTGTCAGCCGGCGGCATGGTAAGCCTGAACGCCGAAAGGAACATTGACATTGAGAGCGGCGAGATTGACGCCGATTCGGCTGTGCTCAAAGCCGGCGGATATGTAAATGTGTATGATTCGCTGAACTCATCGGATTTGACCATTGGTTCTTGGACGGTGACGGCGGGCAGCTATGTGAATCTGGAGGCTGACGACAACTTGGGAATTTACGACAGCACGATCACCGCCAACGGCGGCTATGTGACGGCATCTGCGGACGACGGGATGCTGACGATCAACGAGGATCATGTTTTCCCGACTGTCACCACCGCTTCTGGTGCGGATATCGTCTATGACATCTACGCCAGTGGCGATGTAAGTTTGAGCGGCGACTGCGTGAGCATCAAGGACACGGCGATTCACGCGGGCGATGAAGTGGACATCAAGGGCACCGACGGAAACGTGAAGCTCAAGGACGTGGACATCCTTACGGACAGCGGGGATGTGAATGTTGAGGCGGATTATGGCTCGCTGACATTGGAATATGGCTGCGCCGATTACGGGGTCAACATCAATGCGGCAGGCTCCGTGAGTTTGACGGCGGATGACGACGTGGATATTTATGGCAACGATTCGGAAGATCAGATTTCGATCAATGCGAACGATGGCGACGCAACCATCACATCCTACGGCGGAAGCGTGGATGCGGAAGATGCGGACATCTGGGCGAGCGGCAACGTGTGCATCAGCAGCCAGGAAACGGTTTCCGTGGCGACGTTGGACTCCTCCTCTGTCGGGAACGTGGACATCAGTTCATCGGAAGTGGAGGCTGGCGATTCCCTGTATGTTAAGGCAAATGGAAACGTGGGCATTAACGACAGCGAACTGACTGCGGACGACGGGATCGTGAAGATTTCCGCTGGCAGGGCTCTCTCGATTGAAAATAGCGGCCTGACGATTTCCGGCAACAGCGTCACGCTGACCGGCGGACGTGGCGTTTCAATTTCCGATGCTGACATCACAGCCAACGACGGCGACGTGATCATCAAGGCTGAAAGCGTCGGACTAGGATCTCATCCGCACGGACACGCCGGTCATGTTTCTCCGGCAGGCGTTTCTATTTACGCTTCTAGTGGCGATTTCGGTGACGATGGCAGCGTTGATATAACTGCTGGTGATGGGGATATTACAGTTGAACCTGGTCAATCTATTGAAATTATTCCGGTTGGTGGTGTCACTGGTCTCTCCCTAAGCAGTAGTGGAGATATTTTGATTTCTGACACAGATGAGATTCTTCCCAGTGGCGATGTGGACATTTATTCCGATTCAGGAAACGTGGATGTAGAAAGTTCGACCGTTACGGCAACGTCAGGGAACGTGAACATCGGAGCCGGATATACTGATGTTTATAATTATAATTCCGAGACCCTTACGTTGAACAGTGACACTATCGGCGCGGCTGAAGTGGTGACCCTGACTTCATCGGGCGACATTGACATTGATGATTCGGGCATCACTGGAGCTTCGGTGAGTTTGGTGTCTTATAATGGGAACGTGAATGTGGGTGTGAATCCCGGTCTGGATGTTTCCGACAGTCCGAGTCTGACGGCCAACATCGGAGACGTGGATATCTATTCTGACAACGGAAACGTGGATGTTGAAAACTCGACTGTCACAGCGACGGTCGGGAACGTGAACATCGGAGCCGGATATACTGATGTTTATAATTATAATTCCGAAACCCTTACGTTGAACAGTGACACCATTGGCGCTGCTGAAGCGGTGACCCTGACTTCATCCGGCGACATTGACATTGATGATTCGGGCATCACTGGAGCTTCGGTGAGTTTGGTGTCTTATAATGGGAATGTGAATGTGGGTGTGAATCCAGGTCTGGACGTTTCCGACAGCCCGAGTCTGACGGCCAACACCGGAGACGTGGATATTAATGCCGACTACGGAAACGTGGACGTGAAAAACTCGACCATCACGGCGACGCTCGGTAATATCAACATCGGGGCCGGAATTTCTGATTCAGAAGGTTCCGAGACGCTTACATTAAACAACGACACCATCAGCACGGGCGATGTGAACGGAAATATGGATTACACCTCCACTTCCGAATACGGGGATGTTTCCACCAGCGGCGGCAATGTTTCGATTTCTGCCGAAGGAAGCGTCAGCATTGTTGACTCGCAAATTAACCTAAATGGCAATATCTCCATCTCCGACTCCGGCATCTACGCTTCCGACTCCGGCGATTTGACGATTTCCACCGGCGGCTCCTTTTCAATCTCCGGCGGCAGCCTTGATCTGGACTCCGCCACCCTTACTGGAAATAACATTTCCATTTCCGATTCCGACGTCGAAACATCCGACGGCGACGTGGACATCTATAATCACGGCAGTTTTTCATCTTCCTTTGGCGGCGATCTCACCATCGAGGATGGCAGCACCGTCAACGTCAACAATATATCCATCACTGATTCCGACATCGAGGCTGATGGCGGCGATGTGAACATCGTCAGCGACGGCAGCTTCTCCATTTATACCGGTGGCACCGATTCGATTTCCGACAGTTCCACAACCATCAACACCATTTACATCTCCGAATCTGATATTTATGCCTACAGTTCCAGTTCCGGCTCCGTTGGCGGTAATGTCGAAATTTCCGCTGGTGGCGATGTGGATGTGGAGTCTTCCTCCATCTATGCGGACAAGGATATAAGCATTGAAAGCACCGGCGGGACGCTGACTCTGGGCGAAGGCGAAGGCGCTGGTGACACGATTGAGGCTCTCGGAAATATTGACCTGACCTCTGACAGCTTTGACGTGGACATCAACGGCAATACTTATTTGTATGCTTACGGCGGCGGAATCAACATCAGCGCCACTGCAGGCAACGTGGACATCGAAAATTCCTATCTTTATGCCAGCAGCTACAACAACGTGGACATTTCAAGCGACACCACGATTTCGGCGACCGGCAATGTGTGCATAGGCGCTGATGGCGGCAACGTGCAGATCGCTGCTGACGACACGGTGATACGTTATCTTGGAGGCGATATTTCCATCCCTGATGTCGGCAATCTTACGATTAATGACACGAGCATTGACATGGGTGGCAACGTTTCCATCTGCGGTTCGGACATAACCGCCGGTTCCGGCGAAGGTGGCTCCGGCGATGTGGAAATTGATGCCAAAGACAGCCTGTCCATCTCCGGCTACGATGTTTCAATTGCTGGTTCGGACATTTCGGGAAGCGACATCAAGATCAAGGATTCCGACATCACGGCGAACAGCGGGGATGTGAACATCCATGATTGCGACAGCTTTTCGATTTCATGGGGAAGCGCGGAATATCTCAGTGAAGACACGATTTCGGCAGGCAACATATCCATCTGCGATGCTTCCATCACGGCCAGCGGCGGCGACGTCAACATCACAAGCGATGGCTCTGTCAGCGTTCCCACCGACGCCACCGAATCCGACATTTGCATCAATGACATTTCCATTTCTGACAGCTACATTTCTGCATCTGAAAAAGGCGGCAATGACGGGGACGTGACGATCTCTGCCAGTGGGAATGTGGGAATATACGCCGATACGACAATTGACGCGGCGGGTGACGTGACCATCAGCGCCGACGGAAATGTGAAGATATGCGATTCACAGCTTTATTTTAACAGCGGCAATGACATTCCCATCATTTCGGGCGATGTATCTGGAGACGTGGACGTTTCCGCCAACTTGAGCCAGATGAGCATAAACGCCGGCGGCATGATCACCTTGCGGGATTCTAAATTTTATCCGGAAGGAGACATCACCATCTCCGGCTACATCGCCACAAGTGATGGCAGCGTCAACATTACCACGGGCGGCGACATAAACCTGTTTGGCAGTTGCCTGTCAATTTCCGGCGTTGAAATCGTGGGCGGCAGCATATCCATATCAGGTTCCACCGTCACGGCGGATGGCGGCGATGTCAACATAGGTGGTAACGGCCAGATTTTCTTCAATGGCAGCCTTTATAGCGGCGGCTACACCGCCGTCGCGGGCGATATTTTGATTTACAATTCTGACATCACGGCCATCGGTGGTGATGTGGATATTAATTCAGGCGGGACAGTGACAGTGCGAGCATTTGATAATGAGATGATTTCCGGAAACAACGTCACCTTGACTGCTGACGGTGACGTGGATTTGTATGAAGCAGAAATCACGGCAAACAGCGCTGGGCGTCTGAACATCATCGCTGGCGGAGTGTTGAACATTGAAGATATTGAGGATGGTTTGTTTCCAAACGGTTCCACCGCTCTCTCGGGCGATAATGTTATGCTGTCTGGTCACGAGGGAGTTTATCTTGACTGGAATGCCGGTGCTGGTGGCATCATCACCGCCAATGATGGCAGCGTGGTGATTGAATCGGCCGATGGCCCGGTTAAGGGTGATAATGTTGCCATAACGGCGACTGGTTCTATTCCGCTCGCGCTAACTGGACCAAATCCAGAAGGCGGGTTGCTACCGGTCAGTGACGTGGACGTTTATGCCGATTACGGGGATGTGGAATTGGATAACTCAACAGTCACGGCGACGCTGGGGAACGTGGACATCGAGGCCGGGCATGATGATTTCCAGTATGATTATGATAATGAGACGCTCACATTGAATGACGATACGATTACTGCGGGCGGATCGGTGACTTTGAGCGCGCCGGGCGGCGTAGGCATCCTCAATGTCTCAACAGTTGGAATGACCGTTGATGCTGTGGGCATCACGGCCGGCTCGATAAGCTTGTTGACGCATTATCACGCCATAGATTTGGACGTTAATGATTTTGGCAGTTCGACGCTGA